>JAKFYA010000395.1 GCA_021731095.1 Acidobacteriota bacterium
GAGCGTGTGCTCCCCATCTGGGTCGGTGTCTTCGAGGCCAATGCCATCGCCCTCCAGATCGAGAACATCGCCACACCCCGGCCGATGACTCATGACCTCATCCGCAACATCATCTCGGACCTCGATGGGGAAGTTGAGCGCGTGGTGGTGGCGGACCTGAAGGACAACACCTACTACGCGGTGATTCATGTGCTGGTGCGCGGGACCCACCTCACGATAGACGCCAGGCCCAGTGACGCCCTCGCCATTGCCCTGCGGACCAGTGCGCCCATTCTTGTGGATGAGGCTGTCATCTCGAACAGCGATGCGGTGTCTGACGCCTCCGACCCACAGGACACGGCCCGACTCCAGAAGTGGCTCGAGAGCCTCGATCCCGAAGAAATGGGCAAGTACAAGATGTAAGGACGAATGTCGGCCGGCCGACATTCGGCTCGGATTTGACACCCTCCCGCGCCAAACCTAGAATGGCGCTCGACGCTCGCATCACCAGCCACGCGTCGACCCACCCCATGATTGTCGCGATCGCAAACCAGAAAGGCGGGGTTGGCAAGACGACCACCGCCATCAATCTTGCGGCGGCGCTTGCCCTCCGCGGCAAACCCACGCTCCTGATCGACCTCGATCCGCAAGCGAACAGTTCCATCTCCTACCTCGACCTTCGAGGCGTCACGCAGAGCACTTACGACGCCATTGCGGACCCGAATGTGGCGCTGCAGGACATCATCAAACCTGCGACGGTCCCGAACCTCTTCGTGGCTCCCGCCCGCATCGGTCTGGCCAAGCTCGAGGCGAGAATGGTGGGGGAGATGGATGCCCATTTTCGCCTCAAAGACAAGCTGGCGGCGCTTGGGGATGCCTATCCCAATGTCGTGATTGACTGCCCGCCGGCCCTTGGCCTGCTCACGTTAAACGCCCTGGTCGCGGCTACCCATCTTCTGATTCCCATTCAGTCGTCGTATTTCGCCCTCGAGGGGACGGACGACCTGCTTGAGACGATTGACAAGGTCCGACAACGCGCCAACCCGGCGCTCCGTATCCTTGGCGTGGTCATCACAATGCACGACAAGCGAACGGCGCTCGGTCGGGATATCCGGGAACAGATTCAGAAAGTGTTTGGCAATACGGTGTTCAAGACGTTCATCAGCAAGAGCGTCAGGCTTGAGGAAAGCCCGGCTTACAAGGAGTCGATCTTCAGCTTTGCCCCCGACTCCGTCGGCGCCACCGATTACTACAGCCTGTGTGAGGAGGTCATTGAACGTGTCGAAGCGCGGACTGCCTGAGACGCTACGCATGCGTCACGACGAGCACTATGTCGACGCGTTGACGTCGTCTGCCGGAGCGCCGGTTGGCCGAATGGTGCCGATCGATCTGATCGATCCGAATCCCTCCCAGCCGCGTCAGCTCATGGGTGACCTGTCTGAGCTGATGGCATCCGTTGCAGAGAAGGGCATCATCGAGCCGCTGATTGTCCGACCCGGCGGCGGCCGTTTTCAGATTATCGCGGGTGAGCGGCGCTACCATGCGGCGGTCCAGGTGGGCCTTCGCGAGGTGCCTGCCATCATTCGGGATGTCGATGATGCCGAACAGATGGAGCTGGCCCTCATCGAGAACCTTCAGCGGAAGGATCTGACGCCGTTTGAAGAGGCTGAGGCGATGGCGCAGCTTGCTGCGAAGTGCGCCTACACGCATGAGGACATGGCCAGAAAGCTTGGCAAGTCACGCACGTCCATTACGGAATCGCTCACGCTGAACACGATTCCGGAAGATGTCAGGAACCTGTGTCGGCTGGCCGACATTACCTCGAAGTCCACCTTGCTTTCGATTGCCCGCCAGGGTGACCCGCAGCGAATGCAGGCCCTGGCCGAGCGGATGGTGGCTCAGGGCGGCGCTACGCGGCAGCAGATTCGGGAAGAAACAGCCAGGCCAAGCGGACGGCCGCGACCCTTTGTATTCAATTTCAAGCCTGAAGCCAAGACCTTCAACCTGAAGATGACGTTCAGAAAGGGCTCGGTCGAGAAGGCCGAGATCATCGAGGCACTTGAGGGAATTCTCCAGGGCCTTCGAGAGACGCCGGATTCGCAGGTCGATTAGCAGAGTCGGCAGCGTCGCCGCCAACGCGTTACGTTCAGACTGAGCCGGCCTCCTGGGCCGGCTTTTTCTTTGGCCAGTCGCCGGAGGCGTTCGGTTTGGCGTGAGCGCCTGGTGAGATCACGAGGAGACCTGATGGCCGTGGATTCAGCCGCTGATTTCTGGCGGAACTGGCGTCGATTCGCAGTGTCGCATAATAGGCGTTATGTTAACCAATAGATCCGGATCGGTCTGAACGACTCCAATAAAACCCGTCGTTTCCCCTTACCCCGCGTGTGGCAAGTCCAGGTCGATGGCCGCGTGCCTGGGGTATCGGTCGAGCGCAATGGCCTCGGCGCTCATCAGCGACACACGCAACTGGAGACGCGCGGTCCCGGTGGCGCAGAGCCAGTCCAGCGGGATGGCCACTTCAATGATTTCGGCGGCTGCCGCGCTCGCCACGCCTGGCTTCAGACCGCCGCTGCACGTCACCTGGACCTGGCCCCGCGCGGACTCTGTCGACCGGGTGAGTGTCACGACGCCGGGAGACGGACCGTTGAATTCGAGGAGAAGCCGGCGCCCGGCTTCGATGATGGTTGAGGCTGCACCGTCGGCCGGGTCAAGGCGGATGTACAGGGTCCCGGCACCGAATCCGAATTGGAGCCCGGAGAGGTGCGCAATTGATGAGTGCATGGCGCCCGCCGGATCAGCAAACTCCACCTGTCCCGCTCCCATCCATTCGAAGTAGGAGCTGACTTCCCCATCGAGCCTCGGCCGGAGCGTGCCAGTCGGCTGGGTCACCGCCTGCCGGGCCGGGGCCGTCGTGATGTTGGTGACCGACAGTTCCAGCGGCGGGGGCACGCCCATGGCCAGATAGGCATTGCTCAGGTGTCGTCTGAACAGCGCGTCGAAGTCGGCGTCGTGGGCGGAGGAATGGTCGTCCCCGTACCACCAGAACCAGTCGCTCCCTTCAGCAACCAGAATCTCCTCCAGGGCCTGGGCACGCGCATCGGCCGACAGCGTGGCCGAGACATCATCGAAGGTGCGGCGGGCATCCGCCACCTGCCCCCAGGCGGTCCGGTCATCGGCGTGACCGATCCAGATATAGAAATCCCCATTAATCCAGGAGCCCGGGAACACGTGCTCGAAGGCGGCCTGAGCCGGAGGCCCCGACTCCCCTGCCGCCTCACTCATGGTGACGGCCTGTAGGTCCGGGTGCTCGGCCAGTGCCGCGTAGAGAGCCCTCAGAAAGGGACGGCCTCCGTCCTCGTAGTATTCCCAGGCGTTTTCTCCATCGAGTACGACGGGAATGACCGCCTCCCGGCCTGTGGATTCCCGATGTCGTCGGCCAGCCTGTTCGAGTCGTCGCACGAAATCTGCGGCAGCCAGGTCGGCCGGCCATGACGCATAGGTAAAGCCGACCAGATCTGACATGGCGTGGTCGCGGAACAAGGTCGATACGGCTCGGGTGCCGCGACCAACCCGATACGGCTGATAGAGCAGCCCCGGATCCAGCAGGTGCCCCTCGGCATCCCTGCTGATTGAGCGACCGAGGGAACGTGCCAGGATGTCTTCGTCCGTGGCCATCCAGCGCAGCCCGGCCTCGGCCACCAGTTCCACCATGTCATCAGAGACGGAGCCTTCCGACGGCCAGAGACCGGCAGGCTTGCTGCCGAAGAGCGCCTGATGGTGGGCAATCGCACGGCTCAACTGGAGCCGTGCATCATCTGGGCGCTGGAACCGCTCCCGCAAGGGTGGCGCCTGGGGATGCGTCCGGCGATAGATGTCGCTGTCGCACAACAAGGGCAGGATGGGATGGTAGAAGGGAGAGGTCGACAGCTCGACCTGCCCCCGGGCGGCCGCCTCGCGATACTCCGGGATGACCCTGCCCAGGAGCTCCCGCTCGATGGCCGCCAGTGCGTGCTTGTCGTCCTCGGTGAAGTCCCGTCCCTTGTCGATGAGTCCGCGCACCCGCGGATCACCATCAAGGTAGTACGGGTCGAGCCACACCAGTTTGTGCCACACCTGCAGGTCGCGCAGGTCGCCCACGGTCCAGCGCGCAGCCGCACGGGTACTCCCGAGTTCGTCGCGCTGCGCGCACAGTTCGGCATATCGCGGGTAGGGCGCGATCATGCGAGGGTGGTGGGCGTGGAAGAATTCCTCGGCGCAGAACACCCGTTCGCGCTCGGTCAACTGCTCCGCCGGCTTCAGCCCCAGTTCGAGGTGGCGTTCGCGCGCTGTGCCGGCGACATAGGCTTCGAGTTGCGCCAGCAAGGATGGGACGAGGTTGAAGGTCACGCGCACCTGCGGGAACTCACGCAGCAGCGCGACCATGCCGTAGTAGTCCTTCAAGGCGTGCAAGCGTACCCAGGGCAGGATGTGCTCACCCGTACGCAAGTCACGATAGAACGGCTGGTGCATGTGCCAGAGGATGGCAACGCGGGTCATAATGGCCTCGGGCGCTCTCGACGCGCCGTCCTGTGATGAAAACCCTTGATCGCTACGTGCTCCGCCAGATTGTCTGGCCCCTTCTGCTGGGGCTGCTGGTGTTCACGTTTCTGCTGATCATCCCACTGATCCTGCGAATTGCCGAAGAGCTGATCTCGAAAGGGGTGCCGGCGTCGGTCATCCTGACGTTGATGGCTACCCTGCTGCCCCAGGCGCTGGGCCTCGCCATCCCGATGTCGCTGCTTCTCGGCCTGCTCCTGGCCCTTGGCAAGCTGTCGAGCGACCGGGAACTGGTGGCCATGCAGGCCTGCGGCATCAGCGTCGCTCGCCTCCTGCGTCCGGTGGCGCTGGTCGCGCTGCTCGCCTTCGGCGCAACGCTCTACATCCTGCTGGCGGCACTGCCAGCCGCGAATCAGGCATCCCGGGAGATCACCTTCAGCATCCTGGCCGATCGCGCCGAGGGTGAGGTGCGGCCGCGCGTCTTCTTCGACAAGTTCCCCGACCTGGTGCTGTATGTGCGCGACGTCCCCAAGACCGGTGGCTGGCAGCACATCTTCATGGCGGACACCCGGCCTGGCCAGTCGCCGGCCGTCTATCTGGCGCGCGAAGGGCATGTCGTCATTGATCGTCCTCACCGGCGGGTCGAGATGGTCTTGCGGGATGGCAGTCGGCACGTGGCCGGTCCCGACGGCAAGTATGAGGTGTCGACCTTTGGCGAGATGGTCGTGGGCATCAACCCCGATCGCGTGTTCCCGAGCGCGGGCCCGAGCAAGGGTGTCCGCGAGATGTCGATCGGTGAACTCAAAGCCCTGATCGCCGAGCGCGACAAGCGGCATGAGGAAACCGAAGGCCCCTGGATTGAGGTCTACAAGAAGTTCTCCATTCCGTTCGCCTGCCTTGTCCTGGGCCTGATTGGTCTGGCGCTTGGCGCATCGAATCGTCGCGACGGGCGACTGGCCAGTTTTGTCATCGGGATCGCCATCATCTTTGTCTATTACGCCTTGCTCGAGTCGGCGTCGAATCTGGCCAAGGGCAGTCTGATCCCGACATGGCTTGCCGTGTGGGCGCCGAACATCGTCTTTGGCGTGCTCGGACTCTGGCTGTTCGTCCGTCAGCTCAGAACCACGGGACGGACGTCCCGCGTCGCGTCGGTCCTGAGCACGTGGTCGGCGCGGGTCATGTCCCGTTTCTCGTCATCGACGAGGCCCGCGAGAGGACCGTCGGTGCTCCCCATCCCGTTCATGGGGCTGCTGGACCGCTACATCATGGTGAGCTACCTGCGTGTGTTCGCCCTGTGTGTGGTGGCGCTCGCGGGCCTTGGCTATCTGTCGGCGTTCATCGATCTGTCCGATGAGGTCCTCCGCGGAGACGCCAGCTGGGCGAATCTGGGGCTTCACCTGAGCTATCTCACGCCGCAGAGTCTCTACTTTGTCTTGCCCATTTCCGTCCTGCTGGCGACGCTGGTCACCATCGGCCTGCTGACCCGGAATAGCGAACTCATCGTGATGAAGGCCTGCGGGATCAGCCTCTATCGCCTGGCCCTGCCCCTCGTGGTCTTCGGCCTGCTGATCACCGGAGTCATCGCCGTGCTGCAGGAGAGCTTCCTCGGGCCATCGAACCGCGAGGCCATCAAGGTTCGCCGGGTCATCACCGGGCAGGCCAAGCGCCTGGAGGATGAACTGCTGAACCGCCGGTGGCTCGTGGCCTCCAACGGGGACATCTACAACTACGGCGCGTTCAACCCGCGGACCCGCGAGCTTTCCGGCCTGACCCTGTATCAGTTCGACCCGGGCATGACGCGCATCATCAACCGGACGTTTGTCGAAAAGGCCACGTTTGATGCTGACGGACGAGGCGTGCGGCGCTGGGACGGTCAGCGGGGATGGGCGCGTGAATTCACCGCGGCCGGGGTGTCCTTTGCTACCCTGGAACACAGGCGGCTCACGATGGAGCCGATCGAGTACTTCGCGTCCGAGGTGCCCGATCCGGAGTTCATGAACTACCCGGAACTGGCGCAGTATGTGACGGGTCTGAAGAGCGTTGGCCTCGAAACCGTGGCGCAGCAGGTGGCCCTTGCCCGAAAGCTCGCCTTCCCCCTCGTGACGCTGATCATGACCTTGATTGCCGTGCCCTTCGGCGTGACCACTGGGGCCCGCGGCGCGATGTATGGCATCGGGGCCGGTATCGTCCTCGCGTTCAGCTACTGGGGGGCGCTCAGCGTCTTCGGTGCACTGGGGTCCGCTGGGCTGCTGACCCCGGGGTTGGCCGCCTGGTCGCCGAATCTCCTGTTCGGCGCTGGTGCCGTCTACCTGGTCCTGACCGCCCGGACCTGACCTGCCCGTGGTCCCGTCGCGGCCCGGAGATTCGCCACCATCACCTGTCCGTTGGTACCCAGGCTGGCGTTCACCGAGTCGAGCACGAAGAGAATCGAGCGCACGTCCTCCATCGGTGGATGCGCGGGAAGACCGTCGCCCACGGGGGTGAACTGGTCGAACGGCACGCTGACCTCGCGTGGAGTCGCATCGAGGTAGATTGAACGCGCCCACCGGAGTCCGGCCGCCTCTCCGGACGGGACCCGGAGCTGAACCGACACCCGCATGGGCCGGCTGGCTCGAGCCGTGAACACCAACCGGTCCTGCCCCGCCAGTCCCTTCGCCACGGGCACCGTCATGGCCGCGAACTGCGAGGTCCCGCGCACGCCGGCGAGGGCCCACCGGAGGACGGCCTGCTCCCCTCCCCCCACCGCGGGTACACGGTCCAGGGCCGCCAGCGACCGGTCGCTGTGTTCAACGTCCCATCCGGCAAAGTCGCCGACCAGAGACAGCGCCACCCCGCTTTCGGCCACCAACGCCGCTGGCGCGGATTCGACCCGTCCAACATAGATGGGATTCGAGACGAGCCAGGGCACGGGTGGTGTGCCTGGCGAACCGGGCAGCTCGACCTCGACGCGGTAGGTGGCGGCCTCTGCGGGACCCTCGAACATCAGGCGCGGCGCCCGTCCTCTGGCCACCTCGTGACCATCGCGCATCAGACGGATCTGGGCCGTGGTGGGCCCGTGAACCGACACGCCAAGCATCACCGGTCCGTCCAGGGCGAGGATGTCGCCGGCCGTTGCCTCGTACCGCCCGCTCCTGGCCGTCAGTTGGACACTGCCTCCGCGTGCCAGACCGTCCACGCTTGAGAACACGTGGCCGGACCGGATGGCGGCCAGCACCAGGGCCGCATCGCCCGGCGCCTCCCCAGACAGCCGGACGCCCGAGGCTGCGATGCTGAAGGCACCGAAGACCGTCCCGTATCCGGGCAGC
>JAKFYA010000370.1:0-6296 GCA_021731095.1 Acidobacteriota bacterium
CGCGCGAAGGCGATGTCGTGCGGGGCATTCCCATCGATCCAGAGGTCGGCCGCGGCTTCCTCGAACGTGATGCGGCCGACCTGCTGAATGACTACGCCACGAACCGCAAGAAGACCTACGACGATGCGCGGCGGCGAATCCGGAAGCACCTGGAACCGTACTTCGGCAACCGCCGGATGATCGCCATCACGACGGCGGACCTTCGCGCGTACGTCGCCAAGCGCCAGGCCGAGGGCTTCGCCCTGCCGCAACGCAAGAAGGGCAAGAATGCCGTCCCGCCGGACACGCCGGCGCAGATGCGAGCGGTGTCGCCGGCCGAGATCAACCGGGAGCTCACCGTGCTGAAGCGGATGTTCAGCCTGGCGGTACAGGCGGGGAAGCTGACGCACAAGCCGCACTTCCCGATGCTGCGGGAGAACAACGTCCGCGCCGGGTTCCTCGAGCACGAGCACTACCTGGCGATGGTGAAGCACCTGCCGGTGTGCATGGGGCCCGTCGTCACATTCGCCTACGTTACCGGCTGGCGCATCAACAGCGAAGTGCTGCCGATGGAGTGGCGGCAGGTGGACCTGAAGTCCGGCGAGGTCCGCCTGGACCCGGGCACGACCAAAAACCTAGAGGGCCGGGTGTTCTACGTCACACCGGAGCTCCGGAAGCTACTCGACGACCAGCGGAAGGCGGCCAAGCGGATTCAGCGCGAGAAGGGCATGATCGTCCAGAGCGTGTTCTTCCACGACGGCCGGACCCAGGCCGGGGAGCCGGCGTACGAGACCGGCCAACGAATCTCACCGAGCGGGTTCTACCACGCCTGGTGTCGCGCCAGGGTTGCCGCCGGGCGCCCGGGCAGCATCCCGCACGACCTGCGGCGAACAGCTGTCAGGAACATGGTGCGCGCGGGAATTCCGGAGCGGGTGGCAATGAAGCTGTCGGGGCACAAGACTCGAAGCGTCTTCGACCGCTACAACATCGTGAGTGACGGTGACCTCCGCGATGCGGCGGCGCGCCTGTCACACTAGAGGCGATGCGAGCAGGGCTCGCCGCTCAAAGCTCAGCCTTGCGACGGGTGCCTGCCGCGCATAGAATGCCGCGGCGTGCCCTATCACCTGCAAGGCCATCAGCTTCGAACCGTCCGGAGTATCGTCAATCAAGAGCGGAACGCGGCACTGGCCGGAGCCAGGCTCATTGTTCTTGAGCACATCTTGCCCACAACCGCGGAGTTTCTCGAGCACCTGAAGAGCAAGGGTGTGGAGATCTTCTCGGTCTTGGCGAAGCCCTATTCAATTGACGCCACTGCAGAGGCTCGCCTGATTGCCGGCGGAATTTCCGTCACGCGGATTACCTACGATCAGCTCGAATCCACGAACGTCTTGGACGATTTGCTTCTGGAAGCCGTCAAGCTCTCAAAGATTGACGCCAAGCCGATACTCATCTTGGACGTCGGCGGCTATTTTGCGGGGCCACTGAAGTCTGGGAGGCTCCCAGTGGAGGCGCCGCAGTACATCTTGGGCGTCGTGGAAGACACTACATTTGGCCACAATCGCTACGCCCGAGCGGTCTCAGAGATACCCGTGCCAGTCTTCTCGGTGGCGCGTAGCGACCTCAAGGAGATCGAGGCCAGATTTGTCGGCCGGGATGCGGTGGGGGCGGTTGAGAGCGTGCTCAGGAGTAGAGGCGTTTCTATCGCTGGCAGAAATGCCTTAGTGTTGGGCTACGGCATGATCGGGTCGAACGTTGCTCGAGCGTTGAGGAGCCACGACCTAAATGTTTACGTCTATGACCGGGAAGATTTCAAGAATCTTCGTGCCTTCATTGATGGCTTCACGATTCACAAGAAGCGAGAACTGCTGAGGCGGGCGGATCTGATCTTCTCTGCGACAGCGGAGCGCGCCTTATCGTTTCGAGAAATGGAAGAGTGCAAGGACAATGCGATCTTGGCAAGCGTTGGCTCGAAGGATACGGAATTCGACATGACGGAGCTTCGGCGGCAGGCGGTGTTAAGAGAGGAGCTTGGACCACACGTGGTCAAGTACAAGCTCGCCAATTCGAAGAACGTGATGGTCGTTCAGAACGGCACCGCGGTCAACTTCCTGCTGCCCAGCCTCCCTATTGAGATTCTGGATCTGGTGTTCTCCGAGATCATTGTTTGCATGATGCACCTACTGAAGAAGGCGAAGGAATACCCGGCTGGGCACAGGCTCTACTCTGTTCCAGAGAGCAACATGAGCGCAGTGTCGAAATCCTGGCTACGCTTTGTCAACATCGACTAGGGATCGTGAGTTCGATTCGAGGATCGTAAGAGTATGCCAGCAAATATTGAAGTAAAGGCGCGAGTGCCAGTGGTCGCGATCCTTGAGGATAGGCTGGGAGCGCTGGCCGGGGAGCCGGCCGCGAATGTGACCCAGGAAGACGTGTTCTTCGCTGTGCCCAAGGGTCGATTGAAGTTGCGAAGGGAATCCAACCAGTCGGGTGAGTTCATCTACTATCAGCGCGCCGATGAGTCCGGACCGAAGTACTCGGCCTACTTTCGCAGCAGACCTGACGACCTTGCGGAGACTGAAGACGAGTTGCGTCGGCTCTTTGGCGCCAAGGCGATAGTGCGGAAGACGCGGCGACTGTACTGGGTCGAGGGTGCAAGAATCCACCTTGACGAAGTGGACGGTCTGGGATCGTTCGTCGAAATCGAGGTGCCTGTGAGAGACGATGGTGAGCATCGGGCTCGTGCGCAAGCGGCGCACCTGATGAAGTTGCTCGGCATCGACGACGAGGACTTGGTCTCTGAGGCCTACGAGGATCTCTTGACCTCTGCGCAGGTCGCCACGAACCGGCCTGCCGGAACTGCCCGCGTCGATCGCGCCGGTCTCCTACAGAATTCACCACGGTAGGCAAGCTCGTAGGTGGCCCTGCTCCAAAGAGCCCGGGCGCCGATTGCTGATTGATTCCCGCGAGCGAGACCGCGGTCTTCGCCCACGATAATTCGTGAGTCGACTCGAAGGAAGTCGCTATGATTCCAGCACTTGGGCGCTTGAGGACCGGCGCGGAGGAATCCTGTTGCCAGAAGACATCGACCGTACGCTAACTGGCACCGTAGAAGCATACGACGACCAAGCTGGCTACGGGTACATCGTACCGGACGCCGACCAGGGACTGGATGGCCGTCTACTGGTCCATCGAGCCTCACTTCGGTCAGCGGATCTCAGGCTACGACCCACCGACAAGGTCGCGTTCTCCACCCGGTCGGTCCCGACTGGCGTACTCGCCGTTGACGTCAGGCTGGCTAGCGCGGCCGCCAATGAGCGCACCTACGGAACCATTAACCGGTTCGACGTGAACAAGGGATTCGGATTCATCGCGACAGAACACGGTCGCGACGTGTTCCTCCACATCTCACAGATTGCCGCATCAGACGGTCTTCCACTGGTCGGTCAGCTTGTTTCATTCGTTCTGACACCCACACCGCGTGGGCCTCAGGCTCTTGACGTATCCGTTGAGGAGGCGCCCCCGGCCAACGACAGCCTGGCAGGGACGACGCCGGGTCTGGTTGGGCCAGACAGCCCTCTGGGAGTGCCGCCTCCGCCGGCGATTGACGAGCATCAAGACTTCTTGGCTCAAGCCATCATCGCAAGGGACGCGAAGAAGTACGAAGAAGCCGTCGCCCTATATGAGAAGGGCCTCCGTTTAGCCCCGTCGGTGCAGCTCGTTCTCAGCTACGCAGCGATGGAGAAGAACCGCGGTCGTCGCCGAGCCGCAATGAGAGTCTACGAAGAAGGCATTAAGAGATTTCCCAGCATCGCGAAGCTGCGCGAAGACGCTGGCATCCTCGCTGCGGGCCTGGAGCCGCCAGAGTACGACCGAGCGCTCAAATTGCTTCGGGAAGCGTTGACTCTGTGCGAACAGCACCGGCAGGGTGGTACCAAGGGCGTGCTGGTGGCGCTTGCTAGAACCAATTACGACAGGGCTCTGTCGCGATCCTCATCCGATCTGGACACGAGACGGTTCTTAGAGCGAGCCATCAGGCATTACGAAGATGCCCTTAAGGCGTTCGGGCGCGGCGCTACTCACCTTCCCGAGGATGACCTCCTCGCAATGAACACGGCCAAGATAAGACTGCAGCACCATCGGGGCAACTTAACGGTGCAGTTTCTTCGTCGAGCCGGTTTCAAGGTAGTGCGTGCCCGACTGCTTGAGCAGGCGACGTCTGGAGCGGAGCTGGTCGTAGAAGTGGGGTCTCCGGAGCTGCGTGAGAGCTATGGTCTCTCGCGGTACCTGATAGTCCGAACCATGTTCAAGACCGACGTGAGCAAGCTCGACCTCGATTCGGTGGATCGTTCCGTGCTCGATTGGTCCGCATCCGGACTAGGCGACGAGCAGGTCGCAATCATGGTCGTCGCGTCATTGCCAGATGATCTGCAACGCCTGTTGGCCAAGCGCATCGAGGAGCACAAGAAGTCCCTACCAGCGATCGTGCCGCTTCAGCAGACTGACATGGAACGCTACGAAGAGCCGACGGCGGCCCTTCGCGCCGTTCTTGATCGATGGTTGTTCCGCCGCGATCTATTCGCTGGAAACGCCCCTGTTGTTGGCAGACGCTTTTTTGGTCGAGACAAACCACTAGCTGAGCTCAGGACCAGCGTTGCCGGCAGCGCGCCCATCGGTATCTTCGGGCTCCGCAAGGTGGGCAAGACGTCGTTGCTGAAGGAGGCTCAGCGTCGAGCCTCGGAGTGGGGCGACGTAGTAGTGTACGTAGACCTCCTTCGCGTTCCGAGCGATATCTCTGACTGCAGCTGGCTGTATTGGCGGCTCGCCTCCGACTTGCGCAACCAGGCGGCGCGCCTGCCAATGACAAACTTCAAGTGGCGTCTCGGTGGAGAGTTTGCCGACTTCCTAGATATCCCAGCCAATTTCCCGATCGCGACGGCGTTCGACTCAGATCTGACACGACTGCTTGAAGCGATTCAAGGCTTAGGTCTGCACCCTCGACCGAAGGTTGTGTTCCTGTTGGACGAGATCGAGCGTCTCCTGCCGACAGGTCTTGGCAAAGCCGGGTTTAGCGGGTTCTTTGATTTCTTTAGTTACCTGCGCGGTGTGTCGCAAGAGTTCGACGACTTTGTCTTGATTGTGACAGGTGCAAACGCCCTGATTACGGAGGCCGCTCAGTTCGACGGTCGGGACAATCCAGTGTTTAACTACTTCAGCGAAGTCTATCTCCAACTACTAGAGCCGCAAGAATGCTCACTGATGGTGCGGGAGTTAGGGCGAGGAATGGGAATCTCATTCACGCCAGAGGCTCTGGAGAGTATCTACTCTCTCACTGGCGGGCATCCGTTCTTCGCACGACAACTGTGCAGCTACACAGCACGTCGATTCGAAGAGCGACCGCTGAGACTGACTCGAGAGATCATCGAAGGCCAAGCTGACGACTACATCGATGTGCGCTCGAGTGACTTCCAGGAGATCATCGAGCGCCTCGCCAGAGATTTTCCTTCAGAACTTGGCGTGTGTGTTCAGCTTGCGAGAAGCACAGGCGGCGTTCCCGTTCAAGAGATCCGCAGTCACAGTAACGCGGATGGCGGCTCTGCGATCCGCCACTTGCTCGGATACCAGGTCGTGTCGATCAAGGCGGGTCGGGCCGTCCTGACCGTTGAGCTCTTGCGACGTTGGCTCAGGCAGCGATATGCAGACGCGAACTAGACGGATCTGTGTCGGGCGTGACCGACTGTGCGACGCGGTCCTCGCCAACGCAGTCAAGTCCGGTTCAGTGCTTCTCTTTGGAGGGCGCCAATGCGGCAAGACCACGGTGCTCCTCAGGTTGGCGGAACGAGCAGAAGCGACTCTCGCTGATACGGCCGTGCTGTCGACCGTAGAAATGCCCGTCTACGTGGACTTGATGCGGCTGCCGTATGACGCGGAGCCTCCGGCGTTCTTCAAGCAGCTGCTCGAGTGCGCCGAGGCCACTTGCCGGGCGCGCATCAGGAACTGGCCGACTGAGACGGCCGTTGGTCACGAAGTCAGCTTCGATGTACTAGTGCAGCGCTTGACACGGCTATTCGAAAAGTCGGGAGAGATCGACCTGCGTCTGGTGTTCCTTGTCGATGAAGCCAAGCGCATCTTGGGAGCGAGGTTCCCGAGGGGCGTGCAGGACAACTTGTTTGCGCTCCTGCACGGAGACCTGCCAGTGTCGGACCGCTGCTCCATGGTCTTTGCTGGAGGGCAGGAACTCTACTCGTTCTGTGAGGACGATACGTCGCCGATCGGTAGCCGATCGGTGAAGCTCTTGGTCAAGAGCCTTGATCGTGAAG
>JAKFYA010000370.1:6306-7807 GCA_021731095.1 Acidobacteriota bacterium
TGGTGATGGCGTTAACGATGGCCTGGCCGAACGGATCTATGAGCAGACCTCCGGCCAAGCGGCTCTGAGCCGCCATTTGGTAGAGGCGATGCTGGTCGACCGAGTGCCTGACCTCGGAACCGCAGTCCAGGACCTGCAGAGCAGGTACTCTCAGTTGTTTTCGATTTGGCGCGGCCGACTGTCGACCGAGGCGCGCATCATTCACGATGGCCTTGTGAGCCATGGCTCAATGTCGCGGCGCCAGATCGCGGAGCTGCTGGCGGAGCGGGGGTGCGACCCCTTCAAGAGTGACCGGGCCAGAGAAGAACTTGAGTTCACGGGCATCGCCGCCGAGGAAGACAAGGTGTTGAGGGCGGCAAACGCGGTATATCGCACTGCTGTGGCCGACTTCGTGATTGAGCCGGCTGGTTCACCGGACGAGGAGGAGACGTGGAGCCTGATCAGAGAGCTGGAGGTGGCCCTGCGAGGTCTGGTGTGGACGAAGTACGTCAGCCGGTGGGGTGATGGCGCTGAATCGAAGCTTCAGTCGGCGCTGGGCGAGAGAGCCTGGAGCAGAATTCTGGAGAACCGTGCCCAAAGCGGTTACAAGAACGGTCGGCGCGACACACCCACAGAGCAGATCCTGAGCTTTGCGTACCTGGGCCAGTTGGGCGCGCTGATGATCTGGGGACCGGCGTGGGACCTGTTCAAAGGGATGTTTCGGGACAAGCGTGAAGTTGAGGATCTCCTTCGCGGGATCACACCGGTGCGAAACGACGTGGCCCACTTTCGCGCGGTGCCTGCCAAGGAGCTCGCTCGGTGTCGTGTTGCCGCCGACGATTTCATCTCGATGATTGAGAACGGGTCGCGTTCCGTCCAGTAGCCACCACCTTCGGCCAGAAGGTTCGGTGCTGCCTGCGTCGCCGTCGCGTCGACGAGCCTGCCGACAGCCGGCCCTGCCTGGCTCGTGGGAAGGAAGACTTCTCTGGGCGCCGGATGTCTGAGGCCGCTATAATGTGTTTTTGCGACCGTGCCCGCGTCGGTAGCCGTTTTGTCCCGTCTGGGCACAGTTTTGGGCACAGTCGGCGTTTCGCAGCTGAGCAGTTCGACGGAAATCGCGAGATTTCCTAGCAATTTCGGCACGGTGAGGTGGCTGAGTGGCCGAAAGCGGCGGTTTGCTAAACCGTTGTACGGGCTTAAACCTGTACCCAGGGTTCGAATCCCTGCCTCACCGCCATTTAAGTTGTTATCGCTCTACGCTTTGCCGGTTGCGCTCGAAGCCGGCTCCCCAATCTCTCCCCCGTCCTCCAAAAGCCGGATGGCGCTATCAAGCGCTGACGGGCTCAAGTGCATGTAACGCTGCGTGACGCTCAGCTCGCTGTGACCGGCCAGCTCCCGGATTGAATTGACCGGTGCTCCCAGCATCGACAGATGCGAACAGAACGAGTGGCGCAAGGCGTGAACGCCGAAATCCACCAAGCCCGCTCGCCGTGCCGCCCGCTTCATGCGGTACTGCACCAGC
>JAKFYA010000124.1 GCA_021731095.1 Acidobacteriota bacterium
CGACGCGTCCACGCGGCTCGGCCGCTCGTTGTCTCGCGCGGCGACGGTCAGGTACTCGCCTGCGGCGATGCCCAGCGCCGTGCTGTGCTCCAGCATGGCGTCGATCAGCGCGCTCTTCACCTCGGCTGTATAGGCGCCGTTCGGATCGCTCAGCCAGGCCAGCGCCGCCGGCGACAGCTTCTGCCCGGCAGCAGCGCCGCCACCTGACGACGCGACAGCGGTCGGAGTCACCCCGGTCACGTCACCCCCGACCTGCAGTTCAACGCGCCGGAGGGCCTGGTCAAGCGACTGCCGGACTCGGAGGTCCTGCACGGTCTGCACGTACGCGCGCAACTCGGACAGCGCCGCCCCGAGCGGCACCCCGCTCTGATCCATGAGCGCCCTGAGCGACCACGCGACGCTCTGCCGCAAGACGGGCACTTCGACGTCGAAGAAGACACCGTACCCTTCGAGACGGAACCCGCGCGCGCTGGCCTCTCCCGCCAGCAGCAACACGTCCTGGGGCGCGACCGCTCGCACGCGGCGATTCAGACTGTTGGCCCCCAGTACGACAGCGCGCTCAAGCACGCCTTCCATGATCGAGAGGTTCGACCTGGCCTTGACCGCGCGATCCGCCGCCGATTCCTTGCCCGACTGGGCGGAGGCTCCCGGTACCACCGCCAGCGCCACCGCCACCGCGAAAGCCGCCGTTCTCCTCACCGCTCCCCCTGTCTCACTTAGTCTGCGACACGGAAATCAGATAGTTCAGCATCCGGCGCTGCTGCTGCAGCTCCTCGGTGGTCACACCCTCCATCGGGCTGACCGTGCGCTCGATCTTGGCAATGTCGGCACGTCGCTGCGAATCGACATCACGCACCATCTGTGACACGCGCAGTGCCAGTTCCCGCTGCTGCCGCTGCTCGCTCTCGGCCAGCAGGGCCCGAACCTGACGGAGGGTGTCACCGGAGGTCGAAGGCCCAGTCGCCGTCTGTGCCACGACCGGTTCGGTCACGGGAGCGGCCGCCGCAGACGCCACCGCCCGGCCGCCGTCGGCCTCGGCATGGACGCGACGGACCTCCTCACGAATCTTCTCCTGAAGCGCCGCATCCTCGGTGACGGGCGCCTGACCAGCGGGCGGCGCCGACTGGAACCAGCCTGTCCGCACCGTGATGCCGGCCTGGTCACGCCGCACCTCGATGTTCATCACGGCCGCGGTCATGGCCCCGACGGCAAACAGCGCCACGGCGGCGGCCGCCTGGCCCCAGACCGGCATGGACGCCCAGTGCCACCACCTCGGCGGCGCCGTGGGCCGCGCCGACCTCGGGCTGAACGCCACCACCGGCGGTGCCAGGTCGGCGGCCGTCACCTCGAAGCCCAGCTCCACCGACGGCGGTTGCCATTCGGTCAGCACCGTCCGCGTGCGCTGGATGGCGGCCACCTCTGCCGTGCAGACCGCACAGTCGGCCAGATGGGCCAGCATCCGGGCGCGCTCGCCATCGGTGCATTCGTCATAGATGAAGCCCGCCAGCGCCGCGGGGTCCCCACATCGCAGGTTGTCGCTCATGCCGTCCTCATACACGTCTGACCATTGAGGGTGCCACCCGGGCATCCTGCTCCAGTTCACGCCGCAAGACCGTCAACCCCTGATACAACCGCGTCTTCACAGTGCTCAGCGGGCACCCTTGCAGGTCCGCAATCTCCTGAAACGTCATCCCGTGGTACTCCTTCAGGATGATGGCCGTCCGCTGCTCCTCCGGAAGGCGCGACATCGCCTCTCCGACCACGGCAGACAGCCGCTTCCGCCCGACCAGGTCTTCAATGGACTCCACCGGGCCGCCTTCGCCGGCCAACTCGGTGATGTCCATCCCCTCGGGCGCCTGGACGACGGGCGTGCGCTTCTGCTTGCGCATCCAGTCCCGGCACAGGTTCAGGGCAATCCGGTAGACCCAGGAGGAAAATTTCGCCTCGCCCTTGAATCCGGGCAGCGACCGATAGGCCCTGAGAAACGTCTCCTGACAGACATCCCGTGCCTCTTCCTGCCGCCCGATCACCCGGTACGCGAGGGCATAGATCGGCCGCTCCCAGCGCTGGACCAGCTGGTTGAAGCTGTCGGCATCGCCGCCAGTGGCAAGGGCTACCAGTTCTTCGTCGGTCCGCATGCGGGAAACGTCTGACTCGTCCGGTCGGTTCACAGGCTTAGACGGCAGGCCGGGTCATCTGGCCGGGTTGGCCCGGTCCGGGCCTGCCTGACGGTTGATCATAGGCCTCCGGTGACCCTCAAGTCCTATCCGGACGACGAATTAAGTCAGGAGGCCGACTGAAACGTCCCCGCTTTTTGCTACGATGAGACCGGTTCCCACATCGTGCACCGACCAGACGACGACGTCTTTCTGACGACAGAAGAGGTCCTGGAGTATCTCCAGGTCAACCTCCGTACGGTCTATCGGCTAATCAAGGCCGGAAAGATTCCGGCTGTACGGGTGGGGCGACAGTGGCGTTTCCGCAAACGCGACATCGACCGGTGGCTGGATGGACAGCGTCCGTCTCCAGCGACGATCTCCACCTTTGCCGTTGGCCGCAAACGGGTGCTCGTCGTGGATGACGAGGAAACCATGCGTGACATGCTGTCGCGCACGCTCGTCATGGGCGACTACGAGGTCGAGACCGTCGGCGATGGGTCCACGGCGCTTGAACGCATGCGGATGGGCAGCTACGACCTGCTGGTTGCCGACCTGAAGATGCCCGGCATGGATGGCCTCACGCTGATTCAGCATGCCCGGCACATCCGCGCCAACCTCCCCATCATCATCGTGACCGGGTTCTCCAGCGAGTCGAGTGCCATCGAGGCGGTCAACCTCGGGGTGTCCGGCTATCTGACCAAGCCGTTCCGCATCCCCGAGGTGCTTGAAACGGCGCGCCGCGCGCTCGCCGGTTAGCGCGGCCGTCAGACGTGATCCAGCTCGCGGACCTTACCAAGACCTTCGGCGATCGTACGCTGCTGGACCACGTCACCTGGCAGATTGGTGACGGAGACCGGGTTGGCCTGTGCGGCCCGAACGGCGCCGGCAAGACCACCCTGCTCAAGATGCTCGCCGGGCTGGAAGAGCCCGACAGTGGCGACATCGTCACCCCGGCCACGCTCACCATCGGCTATCTCCCACAGGACGGGCTGAACCACACCGGACGCACGGTCTTCGAAGAGGCGCGCTCGGCGTACCAGCCGCTGCTCGACGCCCAGACGGAGATGGAGCAGATCGAGCACCGCCTGTCAGACCCGGCCGTGCCCGAGTCGGAGCACGACGCGATGCTGGCGCGCTACAGCGACCTGCAGGATCGCTTCAGGCTCGGTGAGGGCTACAGCATGGACCTGCGCGTCGCGACCGTGCTGCGCGGTCTCGGCTTCAACCAGGAAGACTTCACGCGCCAGTCCGAGACGTTCTCCGGCGGCTGGCAGATGCGCATTGCGCTCGCCAAGCTGCTGCTGGGCCGCCCGAATCTGCTGCTGCTGGACGAACCGACCAACCATCTCGACCTCGATGCCCGCAACTGGCTCGAGGAGTATCTCGCCGACTATCCCTACGCGGTCATGCTCGTCTCGCACGACCGGTATTTCCTTGACCAGGTCGTCACCCGCATTGCCGACCTCCACCTGCGCAAGATTACCGATTACGTCGGCAACTACAGCAAGTACCTCGTCGACCGGGACGCCATGCTGGAGCGGCTCCGCACGGCCAAGCGCGAGCAGGACGAAGAAGTCGCGCGGGTCAAGATGTTCGTCGACCGGTTCCGCTACCAGGCGACCAAGGCCGCGCAGGTCCAGAGCCGGATCAAGCAGCTCGAGAAAGTCGTCCCCATCGAGGTTCCCCCGGAGCGAAAGCGGATTCACTTCACCTTCCCCACGTGCGCCAAGAGCGGACGCACCGTGATGGAGCTGAAGCACGTCCGCAAAGCCTATGGTGACGTCGAGGTGTTTCACGACGTCAGCCTGCACATCGAGCGTGGTGACCGCATTGCCCTGGTGGGTCCGAACGGTGCGGGCAAGTCGACGATGATGCGGATGCTGTCCGGGGAGGAACATCCCGACAGTGGCACGCTCACGGTTGGCCATCAGGTGGTGATGGAGTCCTTCGCACAGGACGAAGCCACGCGGCTCGACCCCACGTTGACGGTCCAGGACACCCTGCAGGGTGCGGCGGCCATCGGCATGGTGCCGATGATCCGGAACATCCTGGGTGGGTTCCTCTTCTCGGGTGACGACGTCTACAAGAAGGCCGGGGTGCTGTCGGGCGGTGAACGGACCCGGCTGGCTGTGGCGCGGATGCTGTTGCGGTCGTCGAACACCCTGCTGCTCGACGAACCGACCAACCATCTCGACCTCGACTCGAAAGACGTCCTGCTCGAGGCGCTGGCCGATTATGGCGGGACCCTCATCTTCGTGTCACACGACCGGTACTTTGTCGAACGGCTCGCCACAAAGGTGATCGAGATCGGGCACGGCGTGGCGACCGTGTATCCGGGTACCTATGCCGAGTTCCACTGGCACAAGGAGCATGCGGGTGCAGCGGTGCCGAAGCCGGCTGCCACGCCAACCCCGAGGCCGACCACCCCGACGGCACAGCCGCAGCAGACCCCGAAGGCGGCCAAGGCCACGCCAGCCGCGCCTCCCGCTCCGGCCGGCCAGGATCGCGACGCCCGCAAGCAGGTCGAGGCGGAACGGCGACGGAAAGACAAGGAACAGCGGCAACTCCAGGCCCGTATCGCCGACCTTGAGAGCCGCATTGCCGCGCGCGAACTCGAAGTGAAGGCCCTGGAGGAGCAGATGGCGTCACCGGCGTTCTACGACGACCGCGACGCCTCCAAAGCTGCGGCCGACCGCCACCAGGCCCTGATGTGGGAGGTCGGCGACCTCATGGGCCAGTGGGAAGCCCTGCAGTCCCACGCCGCCGACGCGCCCGAAGCGTAATCAGGGCAGCGCGCCTGCCCTGATTTCGTTATCCTCATTTCACTTTCGTAAGTCATAGACCATCACCGTGGATGCGGTGTGGGCGAGGCGTGCCGTCTCATGGCACGTTTCCGCCGCTTTCCCGTGGCCGGCACGGGGCACGCCGTTTGCGACAGCCTGACCGACGCACTGGCCCTATCGCCATGACAAAGCCCTTTCCACACGAACGCAGTCAGTCCAGGCCCAGCCCCGCCGAGCCGATGGAACACAACCGTCTCCATGCCCGCGCTGGCGATGAAGGCTTCTTCCGTCAGGTCGTGGCCGGCATGCGGAACGGAGTGCTGGCCATCACCCGGGACGGCACGATTGCCCTCATCAACGACGAGGCCTACCGGGTCATGGGACTCGAGCCCCGAAGCACGGACATCGGGCGCGCGGTCATTGACGTCCTGCGCGACGTGCCGGACGTGCTGCGCGTGCTGGCGGATGTCTTCGAGGTGACACTGCTGGCCAACCGGGCCGAACTCCGCATCAAGTCGACCGGCACCGTCATTGGCTACACCCTGGCACACGTCCGCTCGGATGACGGCCTCATCGTCGGCGCGTCCATGTTCTTCAAGGACCTCACGAGCGTGGAGCAGATCGAGGAGCGTGAGCGCCTGCGCGACCGGCTGGCCGCCGTCGGCGAGATGGCAGCAACCCTGGCGCACGAGGTCAAGAATCCCCTGGCCGGCATCGAAGTGCTGGCCGGCCTGCTGCGGCGGAGAATCCCGGACGTCCCGGAGACCCAGACGCTTCTGGCCGACATCATCAACGAGGCGAAGATGGCCAACGCCATCGTGCAGGAGGTGCTGGACTTCGTCAGGCCGATGCGGCTCCAGGTGGAAGCGACCTCGGTCGCCACGGCCATCTACGCCGCCGCCAGTCTGGCCGACACGCACGCACTCCGGGGACAGACCGGACTGCACCTGGAATTGCCCGAGGCGCTGCCGCTGATCAACGGAGATGCCCACCAGCTGATTCAGGTCTTCACCAACCTGCTGACCAACGCCTACGAGGCGCTTGAAGGGACCGGGCGCATCACCATCACGGCGCGCGTCGTGCCTCGCGGCCCACGGGTGGCAGGCGCGCGCGAGCATGATCCGCGCATGGCTCTGCTGGTGGAAGTGGCCGACTCGGGTCCCGGCATTGCCCCGGAAATCGCCGAGCGCATTTTCGACCCGTTTTTCACGACCAAGGTCACAGGCTCCGGCCTGGGCCTCGCCATCGTGCGCAAGATCGTCGACGCCCACAACGGCCGGCTGGACCTGCGCACCGCACCTGGGGAGGGAACGGTCATTGCCGTCGCCCTGCCCGTACCACACCCGCTAGATGAGGACGGAGACGATGGGACGCATTCTGATCGCCGATGACCACGACTCGCTCCGGAGGGGTCTCGCCAGGGCCATGGCCGATGCCGGGCATGACGTCGAAGAGGCGGCCAACGGCAACGCCGCCATCGAGCGCCTGCATGACGGGCACTATGACGTGGTGATCAGCGACCTCAAGATGGGCGGCAGCACCGGTCTCGAGGTGCTGAAGACCTCGCGCGCCCTGCACCCGGACACGGCGGTCATCCTCATGACGGCCTTCGGGTCTGTCTCGACCGCCGTTGAAGCGATGCGCAGCGGCGCCTTCGATTACGTCCAGAAGCCGTTCGAGATCGAGGAGATGGAGGTCAAGGTTGCCAAGGCGCTGGAACTGCGGCGCATGCAGCAGCAACTCGACTTTCTGAGAGACGCCTCCGGCGAGCAGTACGAGTTCGAGCGCATCATCGGGTCCAGCGGCGCGCTCTACTCGGTCCTGGGCATCGTGCGGAAGGTCGCCAAGAGCAATACCACCGTGCTCGTGCGGGGCGAGACGGGCACGGGCAAGGAACTGATTGCTGGCGCCATTCACCACAATTCACTCCGGGCCTCACGGAATTTCGTGAGGGTGAACTGTGCGGCCCTGCAGGACAACCTGCTGGAATCCGAGCTCTTCGGTCATGAGAAGGGGGCGTTCACCAGCGCCGACCGACAGCGCATCGGCCGGTTCGAGCAGGCTGATGGCGGCACCCTGTTCCTGGACGAAATCGGCGACATGAGCCCGAGCACGCAGGCCAAGATTCTGCGCGTGCTGCAGGAGCACGAGTTCGAACGACTCGGCGGCACGCGCACCCTCAAGGTGGACGTGCGGCTGATCGCCGCGACCAATCGCGACCTCCAGGCCATGGTGGCGGCCGGGACCTTCCGCGAAGACCTCTACTATCGGCTCAACGTAGTCTCGATCGAGATGCCGCCGCTGCGAGACCGGAAGGACGACATCGAAGCGCTGGCCGGGTTCTTCATCCGACGATGCGCGGGCGAGATGAAGAAGAAGACGATGACGCTCGACCCTGAGGCGCTGCGCGTACTGATGCGGTACAACTGGCCCGGCAACATCCGCGAGCTCGAGAACACCATCGAACGCGCGGTGCTGCTGGCAGACAGTCCTCGCATCAGCACCGCGGACCTGCACATCGGCGACACCGCCCCTGTCGGCTCTCCGCGCGACGGCGCCTCCATCGTGAAGATTCCGCCCACGGGCGTGCCGCTCGAGGACATCGAGCGCATGTCGATCGTCGAGGCGCTGAAGATGTCGAACTGGGTGCAGAAGGACGCCGCGGAATTGCTGGCCATCAGCCCGCGCGTGATGAACTACAAGATCAAGGTGCTGAACATTGACTTCCCGAAGGGGCGCCGGGCCGCGCCTCTGCCGGCCCCGGCGGTCACGCAAGAGTCCTGACCGGCGGCGCCTGGACGTCCGCATCCGGGGAGTAGACTGTCACCCATGAACATCGCGGTCATGGGCTCGGGCGGTCTG
>JAKFYA010000172.1 GCA_021731095.1 Acidobacteriota bacterium
GGCCCGACCTCGCCGCGCACATTCCCATCCGCTGCTTCGACACCAACCCCAGCATCCAGTCGAGCCTGACGTTCCTGCGCAAGACCGAGTGGGCGCGACGCCGGGTCGAGCGGCTCTACCTGGACGACCGGCACACGCCGGTCGACTGAGGCGCCAGAGGCTCGGCTGCGCTCAGCCGAGTCGAAGGGCTACTCCCTACTCCAGCGATCGGCCGTTCCAGAAGAGCGGGAGCCGCAACTGCACGCCGCCACCCAGCACGCGGAAGCGGAGGTCGCGCCGGTCCTTCACGGCCACACTCACCGCCGTCCACTCGGCATAGGGCCCCGCGCTCCACCGCTTCCCCACGCCCAGGGCCAGCGTCACTTTCGTGTTGGCGCTGCGCTCGGTAAAGAGCGCGACCTGCCGCTCATCCTGTCGATACCAGCGATAGCGATGCTCGGTGGAAAGCTCCACGGACTGGAAGCCACGCCAGTGCAGCGTCGTCCGCGTGGTGGCGTCCACCTGCAGGCGCGACTGGCGGCGTGCGGCCGTGATGTAGCCGAACGGCGTCTGGTCGCTCAGCCCGGACGGCTGCTGCTGCACCCGGGCGCTCAGCGTCTCGCTGGCGTCACCACGCAGGAAGTCGAGCAGCTCGACCCGCTCGTTGCCAAGGCGCACGGCGACGGGCACGTTCGAGGCTCGCCCGTAGGCGTGGCTGAACTGGAGGCCCGTCACGGTAAAGGCGCCGAAGGACCGGGACGGCACCTCGAGGCCGTAGGCCGCAGCGAGGTTGCGCTGGGGTGCCGTGCTGAAACCCACGGTCGGCCCCGGCGTCGTGGCGTCGGTCAGTGTGAGCCCTGGCACCTGTGGGTCCTGAATGGGCCCGAGGGATCGCACGGAGTCCACGGGGTCCACGCGGTTGAAGAGTCGACCGTCGAAGAACACGCCACCGAAGGCCTGCGCCCAGCGTACCGGGAAGCGCTTGCGATCGACGCGCACGCCCACGGAAAACTCATCGTGGTCGTAGGAGGTGGCGCTGCCCACGCGACTGCGGTCATAGCGAAAGCTGACCGGGATGCGCAGGTCGTAGCCGATCGTGTCCCGCAACACGGCGTTGATGTCGCCCTCGATCGCGATACGCCGGCTCGACCGGGCGCCGGAGCTCTCGACGGGCAGCCTGGAAAACACGCCTCGGACGCCATCGGGCTCGCTGACGCTGGTCGAGGCGGTCTCGATGGTCAAGGGGTCCACGGTCATGAAGTGCTGCGGCCGGGCGGCCAACCGGCTCTCGAGCCGTTCGGCCAGGCGGTCGGAGCCGTGCCGCGGCAGCGGCCGCGCGGAGGCCTCGCAGGCTGCGAGCCGTGCGTCCACGTCCACCATGACGTCGCGTGCCGCGTGGTCGTCATAGGTCAGGCCGTGCGCACGCGCGAGGCTGGCCGGCACGCCGATGCGGTAGTAGTGCCCGTCCACGGGCTTCCGCACGTTCACGAGCAGGTCGTCAGTCTCGAGGACGGTCAGGGGACACCGCTGCGCGGAGCCGAGTCCGGACACGCAGACGGCGTCGTCGGCCGCGGCGGCCCGGCCCACGATCTCCTTCAGCAGCCCGGCCAGAGTCGACCCCTCCACCACCACCGACACCACCCGTCTGGACCGATAGAGGATGCGCTGCAGCATGAAGCCGGAGAGCGGCGGCACACCGGTGGCGGGTGGCTCGGTGATCGCGGCCATCACATCCCGGTCGATCCAGGCGGCCGGCACGATGGCGATGTCGGCGCTCAGCGACCGGCGCATGCCGTCGAGGACCACGCCGGTGAAACTCGTGGGGTCGGTCCAGAGGTCGCCCTGGGGCTCGTGGCTCACCGCATCGAAGGGACCCACGGGATCAACCGGGCAGTACGGCCGGAACGCCGTCGGGTCTGCGGGCACGGGCGGCGCGCTGGTGCGGAAGCGCGACGGGTCGAACGCCACGGTGTAGCGCACGCCCTCGGCACCCGTGGACCATCCGAGGCTGGCGCCAGGCACGTAGCGGAAGTCCAGGGCGGCGTGATCGGCCCGCCAGTGGCCACCACGCACGGGCGGACGCACATCGGCCATGGCCGTCACGACGGTCTCGCCCAGCCACGTGGGCCGCACGATGAAGCGCGTCAGCTCGGGTTGTGCCTGGTCGACGATGGCACCAAAGCTCTGGTCGCCGGAGTAGCGCTGCAGCTGGGGCGTGGTGGGCACCACGGGCTTGGCGGCTCGGCCCAGCAGACCGGAGTCGGGCGCCGTGGCCAAAAAGCGCAGCTCGGGCACCTTGTCCAGCAGGGCGGTGGCTTCCGCGTCCCCCAGTTCCGAGAGGCCCACCAGCATGGGCGCCGCGGCGCCACCTGTCGACGCCATCGCATCGAGCAGCATGCGCGCGGCCTCCGCGGCGTCGAGGAACTCGATTCGGCAGGCGTCGGCCGGGCACCCGCGGGCATGGGTCCACTCGAAGTACTCGGGCCGCAGTTCCTTGACGGCCGACGGGCTCACAAAGCTCATCACGGCCATGGGCACACCACCCGGGCTCGCGCCGACGACGGGCAGGCCGTCGAAGGCGCCATGCGGTGTGAGCGCCTCGTGCGTGGTGAGCGTGAAGCGGAACGCGGCCCCGGTAACGGACGACGCCAGCCGGTAGGTCTTGCCGGGCCGAAGGCGCTGGCTGAACTCCAGCGTCGTGCGGCACACGTCGCCAAGCACGGCCCGGCGCACCCGTCTGGATTCGGATTCACGCTCGGCCCGTTCCTCCTCGGCGGACGGCTGCCTCACGGTCACGTCGGGCCCGGCATCAAAGTGAAACGTCGCGGCGCGCAGCGTGCCCCCCACGGCGCACGGATGCTTGAGCACCGCCGAGTCCATCATCGGCAGCGATTCATCCGCGGGCACCTCCAGCACCAGGCCCTGCTCGGGGCTCCTCACCACGTTCAGGCCTGGACGCGTGAGCCGCACCACGACGTTGGTGGCCACCAGCGGCAACCCGGCCTCCAGGCCCTCGTGGATCCACGCCACCAGCGCCTCGGGCGGCATCTGCGACAGCCAACGGTGCAGGTCGTAGGTCCCGACGCCGACGGCGTCCGGCTTCATCGCGATCATCGACTTCCAGAACCAATGCGTGCGCGCCGGCGCATCGCGGCGGTCGATGCCCCGTGTGCGGTCTCGCACCAGGGCCATCTGCCTCGGGTGGTTGTTGCCGGCGATCACGAGGAGGCTCGGCGCTCCGCCCGGGGCGGGGTGCGACGCGAGGAAGGCCGACACGCCCAGCAGACCACCGTAGGGTACGGGGCGGTTCGACGCGGATGCGGGCGTCGACTCTGAACGCAGACCCGGGTTGCCGTCGAAGGAATCGCCGACCCACCCGGGAAACTCCGGGAAACCGTCGAGATAGCCGAGGAAACCGCCGGTCGCGCGGATGGCCACGGTCTGCGCGGAGAGCTGGGCGGCAGAGAGCATCCCCAGCAACAGGGCCGCGGCACCTGCGGCCGCCAGCCGGCCGAGGCCGCGAAACAGCGACCGCATCACGTCGCCTTCCCGGACGAACGCTCGCCGGACCGGCGCGATCTCGATCACCCCGTCGTCGGGGATGGGCGTCCGGTCGCCGCCATCCCCGCAGGCGGAGAGCCCCAGCTCGGCGCACGCGGCCGCGACGTCCACGCCAGGCTCGAAGAACTGCGCTCGCGGCGCCTGCACGGAGGCTCGCAGGCCCGTGCCGATGTTCGAGGGGCAGGAGGTCACGTAGCCGAACTCCGCGTCACGCACGAACGTCTTCTCAGTTTCAGGGAACAGCACCGACATCACGCTCCGCAGCCGCTCGAAGAGCGCGCTCATCGCCGTGCCGGTTGTCAGACCAATCACGCGCACATGGTCCTCCTCCCCAACCCACACCATGACGTCGCGGTCGCGGGAGAGGTAACACGCGCGTCCATAGGGCCAGTCGGCGGCAAGGCCCGCGCTCCGCAGATAGGGGTTCGCGGTCATGTCGCCGAACATGAGGTGCGCGTCGACCAGCGCCCGGCGTTCGGCGTCACCAATGAGAAACGGGTTCGGCTCACCGGGGCCGTACTCCGACGTCAGGCTGTGCACACGACCGCCGTAGTCGGGATGCGCCATCACGCTGTGGAGCCGCGTCACCATCGCGCGCTCGAGGTGCACCCGTTCCGCACGGTTCATGGCGCCGGGCATGGGAAAGCCGTTCAGGTTGCGGGCGACCCGCACGCGGAGGCTCAGTGCCGGCAGGCCCAGCGTGGCCAGGTCGAGGGGCTCGGTCTCATCGTCGGCATCGGGCGCTGGTCCCTGATGGAGGTCGCGAATCAGCGGCGCGAAGAAGGTGCGCAGGACCGTCAGGTCGTCCACGTCCAAGATGTAGCAGCCCACCTCGGAATCGGGACAATCGACGCCGCTGCGGCAGCAGCGCGCCACCCTGGCGCGCAGAGCCGGCGTGAGGGCCTGAAACCGCGCACGCGTCAGGTGCCTGGCGCTGCGATTGCCAGGGTATCGACCACCGGCCTCGGCCAGCCGCGCGAAGAACCGTCCCTCTTCGGCCGAGAGCGCCTCGACGCCCACACCCACCGCGCTCAGGAGGCCCGCCCCCAGATCCTGGTGCGGGTGTCCGCCACGATCACGAGCAGGGAGGGCAACTGCTCGGCATCCTCCAGCAGCGCCTCCTGCTGCAGATCGATGGCGGCCTTCTTGATGTCGGTCAATTGCTGATCCAGCTGTGCGCGCCGCTCACTGGTGCAATCCGCGGTCGCTTCCGCCTCCACCGCCAGCACCGCCTGCATGAACTCCCCCACCGACCGGTTCGCCGACTGTCGACGCTGCCGCCACGCCTTCAGGCCGCTGGACGCGCCAATATAGACCGCCACGATGATGCCCCACACCTCCACCGCGCGCCCATAGACAACGAAGGCGTTGTCCACGTCGATCGGCTTGAGCGCGTCCAGGTACTGCAGCGTGCCCGGGTGCCGCGGGAACTGAAACGCGCTCTCGAGCAGGGCCGGCACAAGATGGGGCGTGGCCAGGGCGCTGATCTCCGGGCTCATCACCAGATCCACCACACGCCGGACTGCCGTCGCCCCGACGCGGTCGCTGCCAACGAGCATCAACCTCGTGGCCATGGTGCGCGTGTCGTCTGGCGGCACCGGCGGGAGCACGCTGTAGGCAAAGGCCGGAATCGTGAACTCCTCGATGAACGTCCGGTTCAGACGGAGCGTCGTCCCCTTCACCGCGGCCCCGTCGGCCTCGCGGAACCTGTCGAGACTGAACGACGGGCCAAACGGGAGCGGCAGCATGCGGTAGCGATGCGCCGTCACGAGGTGCCTGATCGTCTGCGACGGTAAGCCGCCGAGTTGAAACACGGCGTCGGGCAGCGCCGCAGAATCGGTCAGGGCGATCAGTTCGGCCTGCTGCAGGTAGACCGGCTGATAGCCCGGATTGCCAGCGCCATCCACCAGCCCCATGAAGCGCATCAGCTCGGTCGCGAGCAGGTTCGTGGCCGAACGCTGAGCATCGACGCCAACCGACCGGCCCCGCAACGCGCCGAAGTCTTTGGACACCGCGTCGTACAGGGACTCTTTGACGAGCAGTTGCAACGGCTCCATGTAGAGCGGCGCCACCTCGAGCAGGCCCACGCCGCGCGCATCCTCAATCGCGCCGGCGATCAGGCCGAGGTCCGCCTCGCCCTTCTCCACCAGCTCGATCGTCGCCTGCGTCCCCTCGGTGACCACCAGCCGGATGTCGAGCCGGTTCGTCCTGCCGTGCAGGACCATCTGCTCCAGGAAGTGTCTGCGCACCGGACCACCGGCGCCGTACGCAATACGGACTGTCGCCACGGCGTGTGCGCGCGCGCGTTGGACATAGAACAGCCCGGCGCCTGTGGCCACCATCAGCACCACGCCGAAGCCGATCGAGTAGACAAACTTCCCCTCAAGCCAGCTGACGACGGTGCTGGCTGATTTTCCCGACGGTGTGTTCACGAACTACCTCCTGCGTGCCTGGACGCGGCGACGGAGCACAAGGGCCGGCCTTGCCGTGCGCGCGAAGAATCGGGGATAGGGAGGATTCTACGTCTGCTTGATCAGGTATGCCAGGGCACGGTCATGGCGCGGCGACACAGCTCGCATCACACACCCTCTCGCGGAACAGTCTATGCCAGCGATGGCCGACGACGACGCCGTGTGCGCGTTGCGGATGATGCCAGAAAGCAAAAGGGGCCGTACGTGAACAGCCGGCCACCCAGACTCGAGGTCGGCGTCAGGAACCGCGTGCCAGTCGTCGCCGCGCTGGCTGAAAGCCAGCCTCGTCAGGCGCTCGCGGGCGCGGAACGGGCCGGCTCTCAGAGACACGCGGTACGATTCAGCATGCAGACCTGCGAGTACGCCGGCGCTCCCTTCACCGAACCCCGCTCCCATCCCTGGGTCGACGCCGCAGGCGACCCCGCAGGCCGATACTACGATTTCACCGCGAACCCTGCGCTCATCAGGCGCTCGCTCGAAGACTTCCTGCCCTGGAGTGGCGACCCTGCCATTGACGCGTTCTATGTGCTGCTTGAGGAGATCAACCAACCGTCCTCGGTGTTCGAATCGAATGATTGTGCGTTCACCGGACCACACGAGAACGACCAGCCGATGGTACCCATGGCCCTGCAGTGCTCTGGCAGAGTCATGGTCCTCTTCCGCGAACTGCGCCAGAACACGGACCACGCGCGCGTCGAGACGCTCAAGGACCACCTCCACATGGCGCTTACAGAACTCGACCGCGACTTCCCCTGGGGCATGGTCGGCACCACGATCATCCCCGTGCGCTATCTCACGTTGGCTGACGGCGCCGAGGCATCGCTTGGCTGGCAGCTCATGATTTCGTTCTGGGCCTGGGGAGACACGGCAGCGGACACCATGACGAACCTCGGCCGTCTCCTCAGGAACCTCACCCAGGCGCTTGGCACGGTGGCGGCGCGCGTGGCGCAGCGATGACGACGTCCTCCCCACGCGTCATCGCCGAAACGCGGGCCTGGCTGGTCCGTGCCGTGATCGGCCTCAACCTGTGTCCGTTCGCCAGAGCCGTGCACGCCAGGAATCAGGTACGCTACGTGGTGAGCCGCGCCACCGAGAGCGAGACCTTGCTGACAGAGCTCTGCGACGAGATGCAACTGCTGGTCGCGACGGATCCTGACCGTGTGGACACGACCTTGCTGATCCACCCGCGAGTCCTCCAGGACTTTCTCGACTTCAACGACTTCCTCGGCGTCGCCGATGTCGCACTGAAAAAGGCGGGACTGGAAGGCGTGCTGCAGATTGCGAGCTTTCACCCGCGCTACCAGTTTTCCGGCAGCCCTGCCGACGACGTGACGCACGCAACCAATCGCTCACCCTACCCCACGCTGCACCTGCTGCGCGAGCAGAGCATCGACCGTGCCGTGACCGCGTTCCCCCAGGCCGAGGCGATCTACGAAGCCAATAAGTGCACCCTACAGGCTCTGGGGCCCGACGGCTGGGCCTCGCTGCAGGCCCTGTGCAAGGCCGACGCCGACGAATAGGATGCGCGTGGACCCGTTCTGCCCCCCCCCACCGGCCGAGACCTCCCCGAAGGCACAGCCCGGCACTGGCGGATACTAGGACATGCTTACCTCGCTTCGCACCTGGCTCGGCATTGCACACCCGGAGGAGCCGGAGTTAGCCCATCTGCGCGACACGCTGGACGCGCTGGATCACCTGGAACCCGAGCGCGCCCGGTTCCTTGCCGCCTTTGCCTACCTGCTGGGCCGGGCAGCCCATGCAGACCGCCACATCT
>JAKFYA010000300.1 GCA_021731095.1 Acidobacteriota bacterium
GGCAGGCGCGCGTGAATGGCGTATGACGATCGTGCAACGTCGGCGATCGCCGCCCGACGGCTGCGATCAGCGGGCGGGCAGCTCCCGCACCGCGGGGTAACCCGGCAGGCCTGACGCCTGCGTGGCCGCCCGCACGATGGCCTCCGCCAGCACCTCTGCCGCCAGCCCCCCGATCACGCTGATGTCGGCGGTGCCCGACCACTGGCCGGTGGCGAGAGCGAAGACGGTGTCCCCATCACCATTCGTGTGCGACGGGTTGATGGCCCGCGCAAGACCATCGTCTGCCATCAGCGCCATCCGGCTTGCCTGGGCCTTGCCGAGACGTGCGTTGGTCGCCACGACAGCGATGGTGGTGTTCTGGCCGGCAACGGGTGCTGGCAACAGCGCGCCTGACCGCAGCAGCCGACGTGCGTCAGCCAGCGTGCCATCCGGATTCCGGACACCGGCGACCACGGCGCCAGTCCGCGGGTCGATCACATCGCCCACGGCATTGACGACCACGATCGCGCCGACGATGAGGCCGTTTGGCAGGATCAGCGCGGCCGACCCGACGCCGCCCTTCATGGCGCCATAGCGGACCGGTGTCGCTCCGCCGACCGGCGCGACGGACAGGCCACCAATCTTGCCCAGCGTCGCACCTGCGCCCGCACCAACACTTCCCTCGAGTACCGTCTTTCCGGCCCCCGACGCCGCAGCTGCCGTCGCCCGGTATCCGCAGTCCGCATCCGGACGCACTCCCGGCCTGGCGCCCACGTTCAGATCGAAGATCACGGCGGCGGGCACAATCGGCACCCGTCCGGCGCCGGTGAGAAAGCCGCGGCCATGTTCCTCGAGCCACCGCATGGCGCCGCCGGCGGCGTCCAGGCCGAACGCGCTGCCGCCGGTGAGCACGATGGCGTTCACCCGTTCGACCATGTTCAGCGGATTGAGCAGGTCGGTCTCCCGCGTGCCTGGTGCGGCGCCGCGCTGCGACACGCCACCGACGGCGCCGTCCCCATCAACGAGGACCACCGTGCAACCCGTGGGTCGCTCTGCAAGGGTGTGGTGCCCGACGCGGATGCCGGGGACGGCCGTGATGCCGCGTGGGGGAGGCTCGGCCGCGCGGAGCAGCGCGAGCGGGGCCAGAAGCACGACCGCGATGAGGGCGGCGCGCACCTGCATCAGCCTTCTGAGGGAAGCATCTCCAGATCGAGCTCGGATGAGTCGTGATCCGGAAGCTCGTAGAGCAGGCGGTTCTGCTCATCCACGACGATCATGCTCGGCGTGATGACCTCGTCCGTCATCGCAAAGGCGGCAATGATGATGATGTCGCCCTTGTGAAAGTGGCGCGCCGCAGCGCCATTCACGATGATCTGGCCGCAACCCCTGGGAAGCGGGATGGCATAGGTCTCGATCCGTGCGCCATTGTTCAGGTTCCAGATGGCGACCTGCTCGCCCGGCAGCAGATCGGTCTTGTCCATCAGGTCCCGGTCGATGCCGATGCTGCCGATGTAGTGCAGGTCAGCGCCAGTGACTCGGGCGTGGTGGATCTTCGATTTGCAGATGAGGCGCAATTTCATGGCAGTACGGTGAACTCCGACCCCCGCGTACTGTATCCGATATCCCGAACGGTCGTCACGTCACTGGCACGGGATCGTCGCGCCCTTCTTACGGCACGTCGCTATATTCGCGACACGTGAGCCGAAGTGCCCTGATGTCAGACCCGTCGACAAAGGGCTTCTCCCATTCGCACAGCGGCACCAGTCTGGACTCCCGCAACCGGCACGAACGCCGGACTCGCGATGACGATGATCGTCGAGCCATGGTGGAAATAGCCCAGCTCCTGTCCACGACTGACGCTGGCCTGACACGGGATGGCCAGCGGCGCACGCTCTGTCTGGTCCAGGGTGCGACCGAGCGCGTCGATGTAGATGCTTCCAACCAGGATTGCCCCGACGGCCACCAGGGCCACCTGCCCGGACCCGTCAGCGAGGTGCAGGTTGATGACCGCCCGCTCATTGCGGCAATACACGCGTGGGATACGTCGAACCGTCGCCGGATTGACGTTCCAGAGATCTCCGGGAACGAAGGTCACGCCTGTGATGCGTGCGTTGGCAACGGCGTGAAACCGGTGATACATCGCCGACGTCAGGCGAATCGTGATGAACGAACCCCCCGCGTACGCCGCCGCGACGGCGCGATCGCCGAGCAGTTCGCCGAGCGAATAGCGCAGCCCCTTGGCCTGCACCAGCGTGTCTTCCTCAATGGAGCCATGGGCCATCACGATTCCGTCGCATGGGCAGACCAGCGCCGCAGGGTCACCGTCGACCGGCCGCGCGCCGTCCTTGAGCCGGCGGATGAAGCAGTCATGGAGACTGGCGAACGACGCGTCTCTGGCCTCTTCCAGGTGCAGGTCCCCACCGAACCGCTGCCACAGGGCCATCGAAGGCACGCGCACCAGCGGATGTCTGGCACGGCTCAGGCCACCGACCAGTCGCGTCAGCAGACGTCGCGGTAGCCGGTTGGTGAGCGTGAAGTTGATGTCGTCCTGTTCCAGCAGGCGGGTGAGTGCGGAGGTCAACGTCATGGTGTCTTTCGAGGAGTGCAGATGCTGAAGGAGTTGGCAATGACCTGTCTCGCAGGCGCAGCGGTGCTGCCTGCGGTGATGGCCCGGGTTCGCCTGTCGAGAGCGAAACACCCGTCACTCACGGGACACGCCAGAATGTCCCGCTGGCTGGCTCGACAGATGCCGGCCTATGCCTTCGAGGGGGAGCAGTTCTTCGGCTCCGACGGGGCCGGACCGGCGCTGCGGCGGCTTCGACAGGAAGCCTTCGCGGGCCTCAGTGCCGGCGCGGCCACGCGCGCTCCCAGGTCGCTGGCGATGACTGAGGGAATGGAGTCCGGCATTTCTGACCTGCAGTTCACCCGCGCGTACCGCGTCCCGTTCCAGTATGCCGACCACTTCCGTGGCCACTACCAACTGGGTGGCGTCGCGACGGCGACAGCGGGTGTCTGTGTCACTGACGCCGACGGCAACTCGTCCATCGACCTGACAGGGTCGTATGGTGTGAACCTGTTCGGGTACGACTTCTACAAACGCTGCATCGAGGACGGCGCGGCCCTGGTGCGAGAGCTGGGACCGGTGCTCGGGTCCTATCACCCGGTCATCGCAGACAACGTGCGTCGACTGCAGGCCGTGTCCGGCATGGAGGAGGTGTCCTTTCACATGTCCGGGACCGAAGCGGTGATGCAGGCCGTGCGTCTGGCGCGCTACCACACGCGCCGGGAGAAGCTGGTGCGCTTCTGCGGCTCGTACCACGGCTGGTGGGACGATGTGCAGCCGGGTGTCGGAACGCCCAGGCGCGTCGATGCGGTCTACACCCTGCGGGAGATGCATGCGCGCACGCTCAAGGTCCTCGAGACCCGGCATGACATCGCCTGTGTGCTCGTGAACCCGCTGCAGTCGCTCCATCCGAACAGTGCGGCGCCTGGCGACAGCTCCCTCCTGGCCGGAGACCGCACCGCAGGCGTGGACCGCGCCGCCTATGCCGCATGGCTCAGGCAACTGCGCGAGGTGTGCACGAGACGCGGCATCGTCCTCATCTTCGACGAGGTGTTTGTCGGGTTCCGAGTGGCCCGCGGTGGCGCTCAGGAATACTTCGGTGTCCAGGCCGACATGGTCACGTATGGCAAGTCGCTCGGGGGTGGGCTGCCCGTCGGGGTGGTGTGCGGCTCGGCGGCCCTGATGCGCCGCTTCCGGAATGATCGCCCGGCCGACATCTGCTTCGCGCGCGGCACCTTCAACTCCCACCCCTATGTCATGGGTGCGATGAACGCGTTCCTGCGCCGGCTCGACGACCCGGACATCCGTGCCACCTACGACGCGCTGGGTGTCTGGGACGAACGAGCCGAGGCCCTCAATCGTCGCCTCGCCGAGGGGCAGTTCCCGGTTCGGGTGGCCAATCTGGTGTCGATCTGGACCATCTGCTACTCCGTGCCGTCCCGCTACAACTGGATGTTCCAGTTCTATCTGCGTCAGGAGGGGCTGGCCCTGAGCTGGGTCGGCAGCGGGCGCGTGGTGTTCAGTCACAACTTCTCCGACCTCGACTTCGAGGAGGTCGCGTCCCGGGTGCTTCGCGCGGCCGAACGGATGCGCGACGGTGGCTGGTGGTGGTTCCCTGAGGGAGCCACCAATGCCACCGTGCGTCGTCAGGTACTGCTCGAGATGCTGGCTGCGCGCGTCCGGGGCCGTGCTCATCGAGGCGTATCGGTCACCACGGGGTCGAACAGGTCGCCCCTCAGCGCCAGCAGCGGTGAGCGGTAATACAGATACACGTCGTGGAACGGGTCAGTGAGGATCTTGGTGCACCACACGAGGCCGGTCCGGACATCCTGCAGGAAGAAGAGCTGCACGGTCCTGAAGGCCAGGGCGCCGGCGCCTACCAGCAGCCAGAGCGCGGAGACGTTGTTCAGAATCCCGTACCAGCCCGTCTGCGCCGGCAGCAGACCCAGCAGGGACGGATCGAGCCAGAGCACCAGTGGCGAGAGCGCCCAGACCAGAAGCAGCACGACCTTCCGACGAAGGTTGTAGCCGACCTTGATCTGCTCCTTGTGCTCGTGCGTCGCGTCATTGGCGAAGTCATACCCGAGCGGCTCGAAGAAGAAGTGACCCGCCTGCCGCGTCGGCATGGCGACAAGCCAGCCCAGCATCACCGCCACAAGCGGGCTGAACCAGAGCGCGACATACGCGGCGAGGAAGCTGAGTGCGCTCACCAGGTGGAGCGACTGGTTGATGCGGCTGTGGTGGTAGTAGCGGTGATCGTCCCAGCGCTGCGTCTGCAGCGCCTCTCTGAAGGTGGTGTTCATGTTGTCTCCTGTTGATGCGTCGCGTGCAAATGAGTCCAGGCCTCGGACAGAGGACCGGTCCGACCACTCGCGGCGTGCCATTGAAGCCGTGTATGCGCGATTGGCCCCGGCCTATGACGTGGTGTATGGACGCCTGCTTCGTCATGGCCGTCGTGAGGCGCTGAGGTGCCTGGCGCCGAAAGCGGGCGAGTCCATCCTTGAGCTGGGCGTCGGGACCGGCCTCAGTGCCCTGCACTACCCGCCGGCTGCCAGGGTCGTAGCCGTGGACCTGTCGGCCCCGATGCTCATGCGGGCAGCCAGTCGACTGCGTCGCCACGGCATCCGGCACGTAAGACTCGGCCGGATGGATGCGGGACAGTTGGGCTGTGCGGATGCGGCGTTCGATGCGGTGTACGCACCCTACCTGCTCAATGTCGTACCCGACCCGTCCCGAACGCTCCAGGAGATTGTTCGCGTCTGTCGGCCGCATGGCCGTGTGGTGTTGCTGAACCACTTCGAGCAACCCGACTCCGATGTCATGAATGCGCTGATAGGCCGGGTGGCCGGCCTGGTCTCTGGCGTCAATTGGCATCTCCGCCTTGACTCCCTGCTTGCCGGAACCGGCCTCGTCCAGTTGTCTGTGGAGACCGTGAACCTGTGGCGCGTCTCATCCGTGGTGGTCTGCCGCAGGACCTGACCGCAATGGCACGGCGCGCCGCACATGCCCCAGCCAATCAGGCGGCGGGTCTGTCCGTCACCACAGCCGACCTCGACTCCCGGCCCCGGTGTGTCCCACGGTGGAGGTCGAGGGCGACGTCATAGGCCTGAAAGACGGTGTCAAAGACCGCGTCCCATGACCGTTCCAGCGCCGTCGCCCGAGCGGCGGCTGACATCGAAGACCTGAGCCCGGGATCCAGGGCAATGCGCACCGCAAGATCCAGCCACTCATCCCGCGTGCGGGCCAGCGCGGCCCCGGCCGACCCGGCCGCGATGTACTTGGGTCCGCCTGCCGCCATCGCGACCACCGGAACTCCTGAGGCCATGGCCTCGAGCACCACGTTTCCGACGGTCTCAGTTTCGGACGGGAAGGCGAACAGATCGAAACCCGCGTACGCTTCGCCCAGGGCATCGCCCCGAAGTGTTCCGGTGAAGGCGCCATGATGCAGGTTCGTCCTCAACCAGTCGGACTCGCCGCCCTCGCCGACGACATTGATGCGGAATGGCGGTGCGCCTGCAGCCACCAGGCGCTGCTCCAGCGCCACGAGCGCGCGAACGTTCTTCTCTGTCGAGAGGCGCCCGACGTAACCGATGTTCAGAATGTCGTCCGTGCGATGCCGACGCTCGGGTGAGAACGTTGCGGTATCCACGCCTCGGCTCATCAGGAAGGCCGGCTTGTGCAGGCGGTTCCTGGCCACGTCCAGCCAATGCTGGTTCGGCGCGAGAATCACACGGGCTGGACGATAGAAGGCCAGGGCAATGTCGAGTGCGCTGTTCTGCACGGACTCGCAGAGCGCGTCACGGCGCTCGTGTCCGAGAAAGCCGACATAGGGCGCCAGGCGCAGGGACGCGTACTCATGGACGTTGGTGTGCCACGAGCCGACGATGGCGGCTCGCATGCGGGAGGCCACCATCAGGCCGAGCTGACCGACATCGCTCGGACCGGTGAAGTGCACGACGTCAGGCCTGAACCACTTCATCACGCCTGACACGCGCGCCAGGTGCCGCCAGAGCGTCATGTCGTACCGCAGATCGTGTTCGAGATTGAAGGACCCGAATGTCGAGCGCGCCAGTTCCAGGCGGACGACCGAGCCGGATTCGATGATCTGGGTCGTCCGGCCTCCATGCACGAGCAGGAGGGGGCGCTCATGCTTCGAGGCGTAGGCCTCCAGATTCGAAGCCGTTCTCGCAACGCCATTGGCCTCGTAGTACGAGTCCGTGAACAACGCAACGCGTGGGGCTCGAGAGTCCATGTGTGTGCCTCGTCAGGAAACCAGGGGGACCGGCGTGATGCTCACATCCGGTCGACGCTTGCCGATGACCGGAGCCAGAAGTGGTCTGATGGCTGGCGAGGCGAGCACCCGCAGGCCCGCGACAGCCGAGCGGACCAGCAGCGGCCCCCCTTGCGGCCAGAAGTGGGCCAGCGTCCGTTCTCCGTCTTCGGATCGCCACGTGACGCGGTCCGTCCAGCGCTGCCGCCCTTCCGGGTAGCCACGGTAGTGGCGAACGACCTCGGCCGCCGACGCCAGCTTTCGCAGCTCGGTTGACTGGCGGTATTCCGGCATGACCACGACATGGCTGAGGCCATTGCGGACTTCGTCGGCAAAGGCGGCGAAGCTGTCTGCCTGGGTCAGGTTGACGACGGCATTCGGCGCCAGGGCGTGGCGGTCGCCCCCCGAGATCAGCGGCATCCGGTAGTCGGAGGCCAGCGCCCGCACGGCACCGTTCTCGCGGTGGGAGCGGTAGCCGTTGATCTCGAGCGCGTGCACGAACTGGCCGTGCTCGCGCAGGAAGCGGTGCATCTCGCGTCCATGAGCTGCGTCACCCACAGTGGCGAGGTCCCACATCGGGTGATTGAAAACCAGCAGCACGTCCTGCATGGCGTGCAGCGACGCCATCAGATCGTGGAGTTCATCGGGCCGCGGCGTCACTGTAAAGCTCTTGAGACGGTCGAACCAGTCTGTCGCCGACGCCGGTGGCAGATTGTGCACCCCGAAGTGGAAGAACCCGCGGCCGAAGGGAATGGTCCATTCGAAGGAGATCGGCGCCCGGCTGGCCGGATGAACCTGTTGAAGGTCCAGATTCGCCCGGATGTCGTCGTGGTCGGTGACCGACACGATGGGGGAGAGACCGAAGCGGCGCTCAATCTGGGCCGACTCCGAGGCGAAGATGCCACCCGGGTCGATTGGCGGGTGCCACCACCCCCGTGAGAAGTCC
>JAKFYA010000003.1 GCA_021731095.1 Acidobacteriota bacterium
AGCGCGCGTGACCCCTTCGCCGGACGTCACGACCACGGGCGCATCCAGCACCTGGGCCGACGCCGGTGACGCCAGGGTCAGCAGCGCACCACACACAAGGAAAGCGGACAGTCTGTTCATGGTCGGCCTACAATAGTCTGGTGGAAGTATCCTTCGTTCGCCAGCAGCTGAAACTCGCACTCGACAAGTCACGCCGGACCGCCCAGGAACGCCGCGTGCGCGTGGCCGAGGCGACGAAGACCTTCGACACCTTTCTGGTGCAGACGGCCACGCCGCTCATGCGCATGGTGGTGTCCACGCTGCGCTCCGAGGGCTATCCCTGGACGGTGTCGACGCCGGTTGGCAGTGTCCGGATGTCGTCCGACAGCTCTCGCGAGGACAGCATCGAGTTCGTCCTCGACACCGAGGTCGACCCCCCGCAGGTCATCGGGCGCGTGCACCGTTCCCGCGGTTCGCGGACGCTCACCGAAGACCTGCCCGTGAAGGCCGGCGCCCGTCCCGACCAGATCGACGACGATCAGGTGCTCCAGTTCCTGATCACCGCGCTCGAGCCCTGGCTAAGCCGGTAGCACGTAGAGTCGCACCAGCTCCACCACCTTGAACCCGCGGGTCTGGTACGGCGGAATCACCCGCTCGGCCCGCAGGTACTGCAGCAACCCGTCATCCGAATAATCCGGCGGGCCGACGCGCGCCTCGGCCGACAGCCGCGCTTCAAGTCCTGCCAGCGTGTCTACGGGCACCGGCACCATCCGCGTCACCGGAATCAGGCCGAGCCACCGCACACGCGCCGGCCGTGGTTCGGTCCGGAAGCGCACGTAGACCTCGTTGCTGATGAAGTTGTAGCCGGCATCAGCCCTGGACGCGGGTGCATCCTCGACGCGCACCTCCTCGAACAGCGACATCTCGCGCAACACCTCCACCAGCAGTGCCGTGAAGTCGCCATCGCCAGACCACTGCCCGGCCTCCACCGGCACCTCCACGCTCAACCCTGACGTGCGGCGGCTGGCTGCGCGCGCAGCAGCAGCACCGGGATGAGCGCGGCGTGTCGTACCGCATCCACCGTCGTGCCGCGGACGAGGTCGTTGATGAAGCGGTGCCCGTGCGTCGACATCGCCAGCAGGTCGGCCCGCCAGCGGTCGGCCGCCTGCAGCAGTTCCTGCGCCGGGTCGCCCATGGCGAGCTCGGTCGAGACGGTCAGACCGCGACCAGCCAGTTCCAGCCTGAGTGATTCGAGATAGGCGCGGTCCTTCTGCATCTCCTCGGACTCGCGCAACTGGAGCTGCTTGAAGTTCCGGGCAGCCCAGCCATCCGCCACATGCACCAGCCGCAGTTCGCCCCCCGTGAGGCGTGCGAGGTCGGTGACGTGGTCGAGGATGGTGCGGTCCGAGGCCGAGTTCTCGACGGCCACGAGAATGCGCTGATACATGGTCATCCGGCAATCGTCTGGTAGAGGAGCCACACGTTGAGCGCTCCGATGATGACGGCAATGGTCCAGGCCAGCACGCGCACCCAGACCGGGCTGACAAACACGCCCATCTTCCGGCGATCCGACGTGAAGGCGACGAGCGGGAAGACGGCAAACGGCAGCTGCAGGCTGAGAACGACCTGGCTCAGGATGAGCAGCGCGCCGGTGCCCCGGTCGCCATAGAGCACCACCACGATCACGGCCGGCACGATGGCGACGAGGCGCGTGATGAGCCGACGGAGCCAGGGCCGCAGGCGGACGTTGATGAAGCCCTCCATCACGATCTGTCCGGCCAGCGTGCCCGTGAGCGTGGCGTTCTGGCCCGAACACAGCAGCGCGATGCCGAACAGCACGCCCGCCAGCTTGGTCCCGAGCAGCGGCGACAGCAGGTTGTGTGCGTCGCCGATGTCGGCCACCGCCTCGTGCGGGGTGCCATGGAACGTGGCCGCCGCCATGATGAGGATGGCGCCGTTGATGAAGAGCGCCGACATCAGGGCCACCGAGGAGTCGATGGAGGCAAACCGGATGGCCTCGGTGCGGCTGGCTTCCGAGTCGCCGTACTTCCGTGTCTGCACGATGGACGAGTGCAGGTAGAGGTTGTGCGGCATGACCGTCGCGCCCATGATGCCGAGCGCGATGTAGAGCATCTCCCGGTCCGTCAGGATTTCGGTCGTGGGCAGGAACCCGGCCGCCACCGCGCCCAGGTCCGGTCGCGAGAGATACATCTCCACGGCGAACGAACCGGCAATGGCCAGAATGAGAGCCACCACCAGCGCCTCGACGTAGCGGAAGCCCTTGTGCTGGAGGAAGAGCACGACCAGCACATCAGCCGCCGTGATCAGCACACCCCACACCATCGGAATGCCGAACAGCAGATGCAGCGCGATGGCGGCGCCGATCACCTCGGCCAGGTCGCAGGCCGCGATGGCAATCTCGCACAACACCCAGAGCGCGATGGTCACCGGCTTCGAGTAGGCATCCCGACAGGCCTGCGCCAGGTCGCGGCCGGAGGCGATGCCCAGCCGGACGGCGAGCGTCTGGAGCAGAATCGCCATCAGGTTGGAGATGAGGATGACGCTCAGCAGCGTGTAGCCGTACCGTGCCCCGCCAGCCAGGTCGGTGGCCCAGTTGCCCGGGTCCATGTACCCAACCGCCACGAGATATCCCGGCCCGGCAAACGCGCCCATCTTGCGCCAGAACCCAGCGCCGGTCGGCACCGCAATCGAGCCGTGCACCTCGGGCAGGCTCGGCAGGTCCGGAGATGAGCGCCAGCCGTCCTGCCGCTCTGGCAGCGGACCTGCGCCCACGGGTTTGTGTCCTGTGTCTGTCACACCAGCGTCCCGGCCAAGGATAGGCCCGTTTTCATCAGAAGTAGCGTTTCAGCCGCACGGCCAGGGTGCGTGGCGCCACCAGCCGCGTGCCGACAAAGACCGACTGGAAGTTGTAGAGCGCCGCCCGGCCCGTGAGGTTGGTCACCTGGACCTGCACACTCCAGCGGGCGCGACCCGAAGACCGGAGGTCCCAGCCGGCCACGGCATCCACGATGGTGCGCGGCCGGACTCGGGGCACCGCAGCCGTCAGGTTCACCAGGGGCAGCAGATCGGCGAAGTCCGCGTCTGCCGCCACCGTGGCCGGGTCTGACGGGTTCGACACCAGACCGCTGTCGTACCGGGCAGACCCTCCCAGCCAGAGAGGTCCAGGCGGGTCCGCATTGATGGTCCCATGCAGCGACAGGCGCTGGTCGTGGTCGATGGCAAATGGGCCTGACGACAGCAGATCGATAGCGTCCTGCCCCAGGAACAGTCCCCCGGTGAAGGGCGGAGTCGAGATGGCGCGCCCGGTCGTGACACTCAGACTGCCGCCCACACCGCGCCGAGTCGGCACCGTCACGCGTGCTTCGGCACCGGTGACCCGGATGGCGGCCAGCGTCGTGGGAAAGATGATGCCGGTGTCGAAGAAGTTGTTGTTGTCCTGCTGGTTCTTCGAGGTCTTCCGGTAGACCGCCACGTCGAGCGAGACGCCGGCGCCCAGCCCCCGCTCATAGCCCGCCTCCACCACCTGCTGGCGCTCGGGCTGCACAGCCTGGTAGGTGCCGCCCAGAGCCAGTTTCACGCTCTCGGGCGCCAGGGCTGCGGCCTCGGGCGAGCTCGACAGCAGGAGGTTCTCGTTGGGCGGGGTCTGGTAGTTGCGGTTGTAGGAGAACCGGACGACGCCCTGTTCGCCGGGCACGCTCCAGGCCAGGCCGACCCGCGGCTGCCACTGTGTGCCGTCCACGAGGAAGGCGTACGCATCGCCCCGCAACCCGAGTGTCACGGTGGCGGCACCGGCCCTGAGTCGGGCCTGTCCGTAGATGCCGGCGGTGCGCCCGGTGCCACTGGCGGCAAACCGGAACGGCACGCCCCCGCGCGAGAGGTCGTGCGGTCGCAGCGCGGGATTGTAGGTGGGAGACCCCGGGTCGTTGAACGCCGGGCTCACGATGCCGAGCGAGAACGACTCGCGCACCGGGAACCGCTGCACCTCCGCGCCGCCCTGCAGTTCATGCACGCCGGCCACGCGCGTGTAGCGCACCGTGGCGGTGACGGTGTCGAGGCTCCGCTGCTGCGCGGCTGTGACGGGGGTGTCACCGGCGCTCGGGAGAAGCTCGGCCGTGGCGTGGCGGAGGCCGAGGGTGGATTCCAGCGTGGCCGTGGACCCGAGGGTGCGCAGGTAGGACGCCCATCCGGCCGCATCCGCCAGACCCTGCCGCTGGTCCTGCCCGGCAGCCTGCTGCGACCGCAGGTTGGCCACCTCGAAGGCCGAGCGTCCGCCCATGCCGTTCAGGCGCAGGACATCGCGCGGCGACAGGGCCAGGTCGACGCGGGCAAAGCCGCGGCCGAACGCCCCGGCGTTGTGAAGGTTGTCGCGCGAGATCGGGTCCAGGAACCTGTCGGTCCGCATGGTGGTGAAGGAGAGGAAGTAGCCGGCCCGGTCATGGCCGCCCCCCACCTGCACGGCGGCCTGCCGGGTGCCACCACCGGCCAGCGCGACCGAGGCGTCTCCAGCCGCCCGCCGGCCGATGCCAAGCCCGCTGCGGCTCGTGATGACCGCCACGCCCGACACCTTGCCGCCGAACGACGCAGGGATATTGCTGGTCATCAGCTCGATGTTCTGCACAATGCCGGCGTCGAGCGCGTTGGCGAAGGCGCCGGTGAGCTGGTCACTGATGGGCAGACCGTCCACCAGATACGTCATCTGGTTGTGGGCCCCGCGCGGGTGGATGGCGCCGTTGGCGTTCTGCGCAAACCCGGGGAACGAGGCCAGCACCGCTTCGAGCCCTCGCCCTCCAATGGGGATCGGCAGGGTTTCAATGCGCGCCTGTGCCAGGCGGTGCCGGGTGCCCGCCGAGGCGGCATCCACCAGCGCCGGCTCGGGCATCACCTGCACCGAGGCGGTCTGCGCCAGCAGTGCGAGCGTGACGTCGAGCTCGACAGGGACCGTACTGCGCAGATCGACGGCGCGTCGGAGAGGCGCAAAGCCGGGGAAGTCGATGCGCAGCTCGTAGGTGCCCAGCGGGAGGTTCCCCACCTGGAACGCGCCATCTGCGCGCGCGACCGCCTCACGCGTCAGCCCGCTGGACGGCTGCGTCACCACGGCCATGGCCCCAGGCAGGACGCCGCCATCCGCATCGCGCACGACACCCCGAAGGACGGCCGTCGTCTGGGCCGCCAGTCCGGAGGGCAGCAGCAGCACGACCAGCAGGACGGCCAGAATGCAGCGTCGACCACTCATTGTGTCCAATGCTACATTATGTATTCTTTGCTGCCATGTGAAATCCTTTGTACGCTCTCGGCAGTCCCATGACGTCCCCGGCTCCCCGGTCGCCCAGGCGGCCCGCTCCCACCTCGGTCCGCAGTGCCGAACTCCAGGCCTCCACGCTTCGCCACACGCGCGGCAAGCACCTGCTGGAAACAGCGGAGGACTACGTCGAGGCCATTGCCGAACTGACCGACAGCGTCGGAGAGGCCAGAGCCGTGGAGCTGGCGAAGCGGCTGGGGGTGTCGCACGTCACGGTCATCCGCACGGTGGCACGCCTGCAGCGGGACGGCTATGTCTCCACGCGGCCCTATCGGGCCATCTTCCTCACCGAAAAAGGCGCCACGCTGGCCGAAGAGTCGCGCGTCCGCCACGACATCGTGGTGGAGTTCCTGCGCTCACTGGGCATTCCCGAACGCGTGGTGCAGGGCGATGCCGAGGGCATCGAGCACCACGTCAGCCCCGAGACGCTGGCGGCGTTCAAGCGCCACCTGAAGACCACGCGACCCTGATGGGCCGGGCGCCCGTCGGGTCTGGCCTGACTACTGGCCCGAGGCGAACGCCTGGAACACCGCAGGCAGCTCGGTGGTCTGGTCGACAGCCCATTCCCCGTCGGCCAGCACCCGGTCCTGCATGCTGACGCGGCCAAACCCGTAGCGCACCATGCAGCAGCGGACCCCGGCCGCCCGGGCCGTCTGGTGGTCAGCCGCGGAATCGCCCACAAGCAGGGTTTCCGCGGGGGTCACGCCGCTCGCGGTTACCAGGTGCAGCAGCGCAGCCGGATCCGGCTTGCGCGGATGTGGTCCGTCGCCACCGAGCACGGTGTCGAAGTAGTGGCGAAGTCCCAGCCCTTCGAGAATGCACAGCGACGGCCGGAGTGGCTTGTTGGTGAGCACCGCCAGCGGCCCGTGCGTGCGGGCGGCGTCCAGCGCGGCCATCACACCCGGATAGGGGCGCGTGTGCTCCAGCAGGCGCTCGTCGTAGAGCTCGAGATACCGCGTGAGCGCCGCGGGCCGGTTGGGTAGACCCGCCGCTTCCATCGCCCGGGCCACCAGCAGGGCCGCGCCCTCGCCCACCATGCGAACTACCGCCTCGTGGGTCAGGCGGTGGCCACCCAGCTCTTCCACGAGCGCGTTGGCGGTATTGGCGATGTCGCGGTGCGAGTCGACCAGCGTGCCGTCAAGGTCGAAGACGATCAGTCGGCGGTCCATGTCGCCCAGGAGGACGGCGTTTCCCACAGGGTGACCCGGGTCACGGGCACCCCCAGCTCGCGCGCCTTCTCAAACAGCAGCCGCGCCATCCGCTCGGCGGTGGGATTGCTGTCGATGACCACCACCGGCTCGCCCTGCGCCCGCAGCAGCGGCACCAGCGGGTCGTCCTGCCTGAGCAGCAGCCGGTGATCGATCTCGGTGTCGATCCAGGCCTTGATCGTGCGCTTGATGTCGCCGAAGTCCATCACCATGTCGCGCGCGTCGAGTCGGTCGGCCCGCACTTCGATCTCGGCGACGGCGTTGTGACCATGCAGGTGCCGGCAGTTCCCGTCGTACTGGAGAAGCCGGTGCCCGTAGCAGAACTCGATGCGCTTGGTGACGGAGTACATCCTCCTGTCAGGATATACCGGCACCCCGGGCGGACGCCCGGATCAGCGAGGGTTGGCCGCGCGGAACGCGGCGATGTAGTCCAGGACATCCACGGTGGGCGCCCACCCCAGTTCCTGCCTGGCCTTGGTCGGTTCGTTGGCCGCTTCCTGCCGCCCCGGATAGCCGTCCACCATCGTGACCAGGCCACCGAAGGCCTGCGCGATCTCCAGCACGGAGCGCGTCTCGGTCACACCCAGCGCATACCCGTCACCGCTCCCCTTTTCGCCGGCCAGAATGATGCCACGCGCCAGATCCTGCACGTAGGTGAACGCGCGCCGCTGGGTGCCGGGATTCACCACCGTGAGCGGCTGCCCCGTCAGGTACTGGTGCTCGAACTTGGCGATGAGCGTGGCGTACTTCCCCTCGCCTCGCTCCCGCGGACCGAATGCGTTGTAGAAGTAGCAGATGGCGTGCGGCAGGTGGTACCAGCGGCCGTAGTCGGTGATGAGATCGACGTTGGTGGCCTTGGTGAAGGAGTAGGGGTTCTGATGTCGCCCGTCGCCTTCGATGGCAAAGCGGGTACTGGACGCGGCATAGACCAGCTTCGGCACCTTCCGGTGGCGGCAGAACTCCACCACCCCGAACGTGCCGGCGATGTTCATGTCGTACACGTCGGCCACGTCATCGAAGGAGGGCGCAATGCGCGCGTACTCGCCGAGATGGATGACCAGGTCCGGCGTCTCGGGCACCAGCCGGTCGATGTCCTTCGTGTGACCGCGCCGGTACTCGGCGCCGGCCATGTGATTGGATTCCCGACCGTTGAAGTAGTTGTCGAGCGAGATCACCCGGTTGAGGGGATCCGCGACCAGCCTCTCCACCACGTGCGAGCCGACATGCCCTGCCC
>JAKFYA010000065.1 GCA_021731095.1 Acidobacteriota bacterium
GCGTGCGAGGAGGGCAAACGGTGGTCCGCCCAGCGGGACGGCCACCACGCCGACCCGCTCGCCCTGGACGACCACGGGCGCGATGTCGGCCTGCCGCCTGATACCGGTCATGAACGGAAACGGTCGTGGGCCACCCGGAGCGCCAGGCGGGCCGATGGGGCCTTCCGGCGGAAAGCGGTCGTCGGGCGGCGGGGGCATCCCGGGACCGCCGTTCCGTCCGAACCGGCGGCGAAGGGGAGGCATGGTGGCCTGGCGACGGATGAGCGCCAGCAGCTCGTCACTGATCGCGCCGTCGCGGTTGCTGACCACGCGTCCGTCACGCATCGCCACGACGATCGGCTGGAACACGTGACCGTACTGCGCGTGCACATAGGCCGCCAGATCCGCGTCCGGGTCGCGGTCCAGCGACGAGGAGACATCGGCCGCCACCAGCACCGCCAGTTCGCGCGGAGAGCGGGCGGGCATGGACCCGGCCAGGCGCTCGGTGAGATAGATGAACAGCAGGCCCTGCGCCGCCAGCATCAGCGCCAGGAACAGCACCAGCCCGAGGCCGATGCGCCAGTAGAGGCTGCGGTACCAGACAGGTCTAGTCGACATCGGCCGCCTTGTAGCCTGTTCCCCAGACGGTGAGGATCACGGCCGGCGTGGACGGGTCCTCTTCAATCTTGCGGCGCAGCCGCTTGACGAGCGTGTCGACGCTGCGCACCGTGACGTAGGTCTGTTCTTTCCAGGTGCGGCGCAGCAGCGCCTCGCGGCTGAAGACGATGCCGGGGTGGGAGAGCAGCACCTGCAGCAGGTCGAATTCGTGCGCGGTCAACGGCACGTCGCGCGTGCCCACACGGACCCGGTGACGCGACGGATCAATGTCGATGTGCCGGTACCGGACCGGACGTCCGCCCTCGCCGGCATCAGCCGGCACCGTCACGGGGGCGGCTGCGGCGGCAGTCGACAGGGCGCCGCGGCGGAGCAGCGCCTGCACGCGGGCCACGAGTTCGCGGATGCCGAACGGCTTGACGAGATAGTCGTCCGCGCCGCTGTCGAGCCCCAGCACCTTGTCGGACTCTTCACGCCGCGCGGTCAGCATGAGAATCGGGACGTCGCGGTTCACGGTGCCACGCCGCACGGCCCGGCACACCGAGACGCCATCGAGACCCGGCAGCATGAGGTCCAGAATGAGGAGGTCGAAGGCGCGCTGTCCGGCCAGCTCCAGCGCCTCCCGGCCATCGGCCACGGGGACCGGCGTGAGGCCTTCAACCTGCAGGTGGAAGCAGACCAGATCGCGGATGTGGGCTTCGTCCTCCACGACGAGCACCGTGCGGGTGGGTGTGACCGGCGTCTCCACTCCCTGACTGTACGCGCTTTTCCGGCCCGTCCCAGAGCGTTCCGGACGGGTCATCGTTTTTTCACGCCCGATGCCATACTTTCTTCACAACCGCCGGGGCGTGTTGCTCGTCACAATGGCCAGGACCTCACTATGAAGATCAAATGGATTGTGCTGCCGGTGCTGGTTGCGGGGGCGGCCGCCGGCGGCGTGATGTATTACCGCGCCGAGCCGGCGCAGGCGAGCGCCGAACTCATCACGGCCGAAGTCAGCCGCGGCGACGTGGTGGAGACCGTGCAGGCCACCGGGTCGTTGGAGGCGGTCACCACCGTGCAGGTCGGCAGCCAGGTGTCGGGTGCCATCAAGGCGCTCCATGCCGACTTCAACTCGGAAGTGCGGAAGGGACAGGTCGTCGCGGAGCTGGACCCGTCGCTGTTCCAGACCCAGGTCGAACAGGCCCGCGCCACCGTGGTCCGTCTGCAGGCGGATCTCGATCGCGCGAAGGTGCAGGTGGACGATGCGCAGCTGAAGCTGAAGCGCGCGCGCGAACTGTCGGCCCGGCAACTGATTCCGGCGTCAGAACTCGAGACGGCCGAGAGCACCATGCGCCAGACCCAGTCCGCCGTGAAGTCGGCCGAAGCGCAGATTGTGCAGGCGCGCGCGTCCCTGAACCAGAATCAGGTGAACCTGGATCACACCATCATCAAGGCCCCCATCGACGGCATCGTGGTGTCGCGCAACGTCGACGTGGGACAGACCGTGGCGGCCAGCATGCAGGCGCCGACGCTTTTCATCATCGCCGGAGACCTGACCCAGATGCAGGTCAGCGCCAGCATTGACGAGTCGGACATCGGCCGCATCCGTCCGGGGTTGCCCGTGACCTTCCGGGTGGATGCCTATCCGGATGACCGGTTCACCGGTCAGGTGCGCCAGGTGCGGCTGCAGCCGGTGGTCAGCCAGAATGTGGTGAGCTACACCACCATCATCGCCGTGCCGAATCGGGACCTGAAGTTGCGGCCCGGCATGACTGCCAATGTCACCGTGGAGATTGCGCGCGCCGACGACGTGCTCCGTGTGCCGAGTGGCGCGCTCCGCTTCCGTCCCACCCCAGACCTGTTCACCCAGCTCGGCCAGCAGCCGCCGGCCGGGTTTGGGGCGGGCAGGCCCGGCGCCGGGATGCCCGGCAGACCCCCGGGTGGCCCCGCCGGTGCTGTCGCAGGGGCGCCAACCGACCAGGGGCGGCCATCGGGTGCGGCCGCGCCCCAGTCACCACCGTCCCCGCCTGCGCCGGCCGCTACCGCGGCGGCCCCAGCCCAAGAGCAGGGTGGCGGTGGCTTCGGCGCCATGACGCCCGAGGCGCGTGCGCAGATGCGCGAACGGATGCAGCAGATGTCGCCGGAAGAGCGCCAGGCCATGCGCGAGCGGTTTCAGGGTGGGTTCGGGGGCGGTGGTGGTGCCAGCCTGACCCCCGAAGAGCGACAGGCGCGGCGTGAGCAGATGCAGCAACTGTCGCCAGAGGCACGAGAGGCGATGCGGCAGCGGTTCAGGCAGGACGCCCAGGGCGCCGCGGCGGCCGCCCCGAAGACGGCCACCGGCCGCGCGGCCGGCAGGGCGAAGGCTGCTGCCCCCGCACCAGAGGCACCCCGCGTCACGGTTCGGCCGCTGTGGGTGCTGAACGGTGGCAAGCTCGAGCGTGTGATGGTCAGCACGACCATCAGTGATGGCGCCATGACCGCGGTGGTCAGCGGGGCGTTGCAGCCAGGGGCCAAAGTGGTCACCGGCGTGGCGCAGCCGAAGACGCCCGGGGCCCAGACGACGAGCAATCCGTTCATGCCGCGGTTCCCCGGCGGCCAGGGCGGACAGCGTCAGGGCGGAGCCGGCGCTGGCGGAGCCGGCCCGCGCGCGCCGGGCGGGGCGGGGCGGTGACCACGCCAGACGGCCGGCAGCCGCTGCTGTCGGTGCGCGACCTGGTGCGGACCTACCACGTGGGTGAGGTCGACGTGAAGGCGCTGCGTGGCGTGACGCTTGATGTCCGCGCGGGCGAATTCGTGGCGCTGACCGGGTCGTCCGGGTCCGGCAAGTCGACCTTCATGCACACGCTCGGGTGTCTCGACAGGCCGACGTCCGGCACCTATTTCCTGAATGGACGGAACGTGGCGGAGCTCTCCAAGCGCGCGCTCGCCGCTGTACGGAACAAGGAAATCGGCTTCGTGTTCCAGGGATTCAATCTGCTGGCGCGAACTTCGGCGGTGGAGAACGTCGAGCTGCCGTTGCTGTACAGCCGCACGCGGGTGACGGACCGGCGCGAGCGCGCCGTGCAGGCCCTGCAATCGGTCGGACTAGGAGAGCGGCTGGACCACCATCCCAACCAGCTCTCGGGCGGACAGCAGCAGCGCGTGGCCATCGCGCGTGCGCTGGTCGGTGAGCCAACGCTGTTGCTGGCCGACGAGCCGACCGGCAATCTCGACTCGCGCACCAGCATCGAGGTGATGGGCATCTTCCAGAAGCTGAATGCCGAGAAGGGGCTCACGATCCTCCTGGTGACCCACGAACACGACATCGCCGAGTACGCCACGCGCGTGGTGACGTTCAGGGATGGCCGCGTGTGTGACGATCGGCCCGTGACCACGCGTCGGAACGCCGTGCAGGAACTGGCGGCCCTGGACGCGCAGACCGCCGCGACTGAACCGACAGCCTGAAGGAGCGTGCCATGTCCGTGCTCATGACGTTTGTCATTGCCATCAAGGCCCTCCGACGCAACGCCATGCGAACGGCGCTCACCGCGCTCGGCATGATCATCGGCGTGGCCGCCGTCATCGTGATGGTGGCGATCGGGAACGGCGCGCGTGCGTCGATTGAAACCAACATCCGCAGCGCCGGGTCGAACATCGTGAACGTGAATGCCGGGTCTGGCGGCTTCGGCCCCGTGCGGATGGGCGCGGGAGCGGTCACGACGCTGCGCCCGGAGGATGCCGAGGCCATCCGCAAGGAGGTGCCGGGCATCAAGTACCTCTCGCCCGGCGTGAACCTCCGCACCCAGATCATCTCGGACGTCAGCAACTGGAACACCCAGGTGCAGGGTGCCGGACGCGAGCTGCTCGCCATTCGCGCCTGGGCGCTCGAGCAGGGCAGCTTCTTCTCCGAGCAGGAGGAGCGCAGCGCCGCCAAAGTGGCCGTGCTGGGCACCGTCGTGCGGGATCAGCTGTTCGGCGCCGGTGCAGACCCGACCGGCGCCACCATCCGGATCAAGAACCAGCCCTTTCGCGTCATTGGTGTGCTGACGAAGAAGGGCCAGGCGGCGATGGGGCAGGACCAGGATGACGTGATCATCATTCCCTTCACCACGGCGCAGAAGAAGCTGCTCGGCATCCAGCATCTCCAGAACATGACGATCAGCGCCGAGGACGGCATGCCGCTGGAGCGGGTGCAGTCCGCCATCACGAACCTGCTGCGGATGCGGCACAGCGTGATGGGCGATCAGGACGACTTCATGGTGCGGACCCAGGACGAGATGATGAGCATGCTCACCTCGACCACCGACACGATGACCTATCTCCTCGCCGGCATCGCGGCCGTGTCGCTGCTGGTCGGGGGCATCGGCATCATGAACATCATGCTGGTGTCGGTCACGGAGCGCACACGGGAAATCGGGCTCCGGCTGGCTCTCGGCGCGCGCGACATCGACGTGCTCATGCAGTTTCTGGTCGAGGCCATCGTGCTCAGTCTGGCTGGCGGCGCGATTGGCATTGCCATCGGCTTTGGCGCGGCGTTCGGTGTCGGCCGGGCCATGGGGTGGGCCACGCTGGTCACCTCCAACGCCGTGATGCTCTCCTTCGGATTCGCGGCGGCCATTGGCGTGTTCTTCGGTTTCTATCCGGCACGGAAGGCCGCGCGACTCGACCCGATTGAGGCACTGCGTTTTGAGTAGCGCTGTCGGACGTCACCGTTTCTTCACAGCGGTGCCCGCGCCCTGTCACGACTCTCCCGTCCAATGAGATAGACAGTGCGGCCAGACGGCGCGTTGGCCGGCAGAACCAGAGGAGAAGCAGGATGAAGACAATGTCTCGCATGCAGAAAGTGGCCGCAGGGGCGGTGCTGGCCGTGGCCGTGTTGGCGGTGGGCGTCTCTGCCCAGGGCGGGCCCGGTGGTCGGATGCGCCCCGGTGGTCCGATGGGGCAGATGGGGCCCGGCGGACCTGGTGGCCCGGGTGGCCCAGGAGGGCCGGGCGGACTGCCGCTGGGTCAGCTCGGACTGTCCGAAGAGCAGCAGGCGCGGGTGAAGGACGTCATGGGGCGGTATCAGCCGGAGATGAAAGACCTGGGTGAACGGCTGGCCAAGGCGACTGACGCGCAGCGCAAGGCGATCGAGACCGTCCCGGTGAACGAAGGCCTGGTGCGCTCGACCTCCGATCTGGTCGGCACGGCCATGAGCGACATGGCGGTGCTGCAGGCCCGCGTTCATGCAGACCTCTTCGGGGTGCTCACGCCGGAACAGCAGAAGAAGGCGGCGCAGATTTCGGCCGAACGGGCCGCGAAGGCGAAGGAGTTCCGGCAGCAGATGCAGGGCCGGATGGACCAGATGCGGGAACGGCGCGGAAGGCGCGGCCCACAGTAGCCGTGCGGCGGCGGCGAGGCGGGGGATCCCGCTTCGCCGCGTCAGCTCCGGAAGTTGCCGAACTGCAGCGCCACCCCGAAGTCCTGCTCGCGCAGCAGGCGCATGACGTCCTGCAGTTCGTCCCTCGACGGCGAGGTCACCCGCAACTGGTCGCCCTGGATGGAGGCCTGCACCTTCTTCAGCTTGGCGTCCTTCAGAAACTTCACGATGTCCCGCGCCGCGTCTGAGGGAATGCCCTGCTGGAGCGAGATCTCCTGCTTCACGGTGTTGCCGCCGGCGGCGATGATCTCTTCGCGCTTCATGTTCTGAACGGGAACATTCCGGCGCACCAGCCGTGTCTGGACCACCTCCCAGAGCGCGTTCAGCTTGAAGGCGTCATCCGACACGAGCGTCAGCGTGGACTCCTTCTCATCGAACTCGATGGACGACTTCGACCCCTTGAAGTCGTACCGCTGGGCTACTTCCTTGCGGGCCTGATTGAGCGCGTTGTCGACCTCCTGCAGGTCGACGTTCGAGGTGATATCGAAGGAGCACGACGTGGCCATCCCGCGCATCTTACCGCAACGCCGTACGCCTCCCCTATAATGATCCGGGCGTACAAACGGGAGCACGGGTGATTCATGAGCGGTGATGCTGGCGAAGGGCTGATCGACGCGGATGCGCGCATTCAGGAGCGCATGGACGAGCTGGAAGAGGCACGCAAGAAGGCCCGTCTGCAGGTGCAGCACGGTGACCCGGAGGTGCTGCGTCAGCTCCAGGCCATGAAACTGGCCCGGACCGATCTCGAGCGGCAGCTCGAGGTGACCACACACGAGATGCGCAAGAAGCAGTTGCAGGCGGCCCTGGCCGACCTCGACAAGCAGTATCAGGCGCTCCAGAAGAAGCCGGCGCCCGCGGCCAAGGCTGCGCGCAGCAAGAAGTAGCCGCCGCAGACCGGGATGATCCGATGGTGACAGTCGTCGACTATCACGATCGGACCAAGCACCACGTCCACCGCTACGCCCGCTCGCTCGGGTATCTCGACTGGGCGTCGCAGCCAGACCCGTTCCGGCGCTACGGCGGCGCCGAGCTTGTGGCGCTGCCGCGCGAGCCCATCGCGTCGGGTCTGCCGTTCGGTCAGCTCTTCGGACCCGTGGCGCCGGCGCCGGTCACGCCGGCCACGCTGTCCGAATTCCTCCGGTGCTCACTGGGGCTGTCGGCCTGGAAGCAGGCTGGTGCCACACGCTGGGCGCTTCGGGTCAATCCGTCAAGCGGCAACCTGCACCCCACCGAGGGGTACGTGGTGACCCCTCCGGGTCTGTGTGGTCCCGGGGGCGTGTTCCACTACGCACCGCGTGAGCATGCCCTCGAGCGTCGGACGACCCTGGGGGCGGAGGCCTTTCCTCCGGCGGCCCTTGCGGCCGACGCCTTTCTCGTCGGGCTGTCCTCGATACACTGGCGCGAGTCCTGGAAGTACGGCGAGCGGGCCTTCCGCTATTGCCAGCACGATGTGGGGCACGCCATTGGCGCGCTCCGGTATGCCGCCGCCCTCCTGGGATGGCAGATGCAGGTGCTGCCCGGCTGGTCAGATGCAGACGTGGCCACGATGCTCGGGCTCGACAGACCCGTCGGTGACGGTGTCGAGGCCGAGGCGCCAGACTGCATCGCGGTGGTGACGGCCGGACGGCTCGCGCCCTGGCGGGCACTCCGGCCTGACGGACTGGTCGGGGCCGCGCGGGGCGCCGTCTGGACGGGCGAGGCCAATCGCCTCAGTGCCCAGCACCAGCCGTGGGACGTGATCGACGAGGTGTCTGCGGCGGCC
>JAKFYA010000055.1 GCA_021731095.1 Acidobacteriota bacterium
CGCATCCCCCTCCCGGGCCGCCGACTGGGCCCGCAGGCCAGCCGCGGCGAACACCGCCAGCCCCACGCACACGACCACTCCCGCCAGGCCCACCGTCGCCCGGGCCACAGCGACATCGCCTCGTCGTGACGAAAAGCGCCCCATACGCCTACTGCGCGCCTCCGCCTGACGGCGGCTGTGGCCGTCCGCTCTGGTCAACTTCCACGTCCGTCGCGCCGGCGCCACCGTTGACCTCCGGCAGCGGCACCGTGGCCGTGGACGACACACCAAAGCTGCGGAAGCGGCCGTAGGTCGCCTTGCCGCTCACCTTGGCCTTGCTGCGCCACAGCGTGTAGTCCTCGATCATCTCAACGGGCACATCCAGTCCGAAGCGGCTGTCGGGTCGGTACGCGGTGGTGATGCTGGCCCGCAATCCGGAGTCCTGCAGCACCAGCTCGGTGCGGACGATCCGCCCATCGGCTTCCCCAATCCAGAGGCGGCCACTGGCGAACAGGTTCCGCCCGTCCGGGCTGTGCACCACGGTGGGCGTCGCCTCTTCGCGATAGCTCACCACGCGCACACCCGGTCCGGCAGCCGGGTCGAGTTTGCCCAGTCGGAAGCGGAAACGCACCTGCTGGCCTGGTTCGAGAAACGTCAGGGCCAGCAGCGGCATGTTGATGGTGCGCTCCACGTCGCCGATGTTGAAGCGGGCGCTCTCCTCAAGAATGGCCTTGGCCTGGTCCATCGCCACCGGGCTGGGCTGCAGGACGAGCTTGATCAGGCGATCCTGCCGCTCGCGCACGGCCGTACCATCCACCTCGAACACGTCCCGGAACGGGACCCAGCCCTGGTCCGCCGCCAGCTTCACCAGCAGGAAGTCCGACACCAGTTCCCGTCGCTGCGGGCCCGTGTTCCCGGCAATCGTGCCCCGGCCGGCGCCCGACAACGTCTGCCGGCCGGTCGACAGCTGCAGGTAGTGCTCTTCAGCCACCACCTTCGCGAAGTCGCGCCCATAGCGGGCGGCATAGGCCCCGGCGCGACTGAGGAGGACCGGCAGCGTCGGCGCCTGGGCCCCATCCGGCGACCCGACCGGCGCAGGCGCGCTCTGCACAGGACCATCTTGAACAGGCACAAGGCGCGCCGACCAGGCCCAGACCGGCGGGCCTGACACGATCACGACCAGAAACACCCAGCGCGAAAGCCTGAGAGTCGGGTACATGCCTGTTATCATGCCGTAAGACGCGGCGGTGGTGTCGTCCCACCCGCCTGCCGCCCCAAGGAGACCCCGACATGCCGTATCCCGAATACCTCGTTGCCCCCATGCGCGACGACCTGGTCCGCGCGGGCGTTGAAGAGCTCCGCACGGCCGACGCCGTGGATGCCGCCGTGCGCGACACCAAGGGCACGCTGATGATTGTGGTCAATTCCGTCTGTGGCTGCGCCGCCGGCAAGGCGCGCCCGGGCATCGCCATGTCGCTGAACAGCGCCGTCAAGCCGGACCGCATCACGACCGTCTTCGCCGGCGCAGACGTGGAGGCCACGGCCAAGGCCCGCGCCTACTTCGCCCCGCATCCGCCGTCTTCGCCGTCGGTTGGCATCCTGCGCGACGGCAAAGTGGTGTTCATGCTGCACCGCCACGAGATTGAGAGCCGCGGGGCCGACCAGATTGCGGCAGCCCTGAAGGCGGCCTACACCGAGTACTGCGCGCCGGCGCCCGTCGCGTAGGTCCGGCACAGACCATCCATGGAACTGAGGGCGATTGCGGAGGCGCTCGGGTGTCCCGTGCAGGGAGACGCGCGCGTGGAGATCACCGGCGTGGCCAGTCTCGAACTGGCCGGGCCCGGCGATCTCACCTTCCTCGGCAGCCCGAAGTTTGCGGCGAAGGCCGCCCGCACGCGAGCCGCAGCCATGCTGGTGAAGCAGCCCGTCGAGGGCGTGGCCATCCCCAGCCTGCTGTCGGTGAATCCGTACCTTGATTTCACCCGCGTGATGGCGATGTTCTACACGCCGCCCACGCCGCCGTCTGGCATCTCGCCGCTGGCCAGTATCGACCCCAGCGCGGTGATTGCGGAGGGCGCCTGCATCGCACCCTTTGCCTGCGTCGGACCGCGCACGCGCCTCGGTCGAAACGCCGTGCTGCATCCGCATGTCGTGATTGCGGGCGATGTGGAGATTGGCGACGACTTCGTGGCGCATTCGCACGTCACCGTGCGCGAGCACAGCCGCATCGGACATCGCGTGCTGCTGCAGGACGGCGTGGTCATCGGGGCCGACGGGTACGGGTTCACGAAGCGTCCGGATGGCAGCCATGCCAAGGTGCCGCAGACGGGCATTGTGGTCATTGAGGACGATGTCGAGATTCAGGCACACTCGTCGGTCGACCGCGCCGCCATGGGCGAAACGCGCATCCGCCGCGGCGCCAAGCTCGACAGTCACGTCCAGATTGGCCACGGCGTGACCGTCGGCGAAAACGCCCTGCTCTGCGCGCAGGTCGGCATCTCGGGCAGCACGGTCATCGGGAAGAACGTCACCCTGGCCGGGCAGGTCGGCGTGGCCGATCATGTGACCATTGGCGACGGCGTGATCGCCTATGCCCAGACAGGCATTCTGGGTGATATCGAACCAGGCCGACTGCTAGCTGGCGCACCGGCCCTTGATGCGAAGGTCTTCATGCGGTCGGCTGCTGCATTCTCGAAACTGCCGGAGCTGCAGCGCCGCGTGCGAGCGCTCGAAGCACTGGTCGCCGCGCTGACGGACGCCGCCGCCGCGACCGAGAAGTAAGTCCCACCTCACGCGCGCCCATAGCTCAGCTGGATAGAGCACCGGCCTTCTAAGCCGGGGGTCGAAGGTTCGAGTCCTTCTGGGCGCACCACCACTTCCAGTCGTGTGCTGTCCGGTACAGCGGCGCGCGCCCCCTTCCGCTCACACTGAAGACGGGCGGGGCCTGCTGCGTTCAGAGTCCCCGCCTATCACGGCGATTGAAACTCGGTATTGGATCAGCCCTCCCTGTGGCTCCTACCATCGAACTCGAGCCGATTCCTTCGCTCACTCAAGGAGATTTCGATGAAGAAGCACATCCTGATGTTGTTCGCCGCTGGCGCCGTCGCTGCCCTGCCGATCGTGTCGACGGTGGCGCTCAGTGCGCAGGGCGAGCCGCGGCCGAACCAGTTCTGGTGGCCTGACCAGCTCGACCTCGCCCCTCTCCGTCAGCACGCCACCGAGTCGAACCCGCTCGACCGGAACTTCGATTACGCCAAGGCCTTTGCGACGCTCGACCTGAAGGCGGTCAAGCAGGATATCCAGAAGGTCCTCACCACCTCGCAGCCCTGGTGGCCGGCCGACTACGGCCACTACGGCCCGTTCTTCATCCGGATGGCCTGGCACAGCGCCGGCACCTACCGCGTGGCCGATGGCCGCGGTGGCGCCGGTGGCGGCCAGCAGCGGTTCGAGCCGCTCAACAGCTGGCCCGACAACGCCAACCTCGACAAGGCGCGTCGCCTGCTCTGGCCCGTCAAGGCCAAGTACGGACAGAAACTCTCCTGGGCCGACCTGATGGTGCTGGCCGGCAATGTGTCCCTGGAATCGATGGGGTTCAAGACCTTCGGATTTGCCGGCGGCCGCACGGACGACTGGCAGGCGGATCTGGTTTACTGGGGACCCGAACAGAAGTTCATGGCCGACCAGCGGCACACCGGTGAGCGGAAGCTGGAGAACCCACTGGCTGCCGTGCAGATGGGCCTGATCTACGTGAACCCCGAGGGCCCGAACGGCGTGCCGGATCCGCTGCTGGCGGCCAAGGATGTCCGCGAGACCTTCGCCCGCATGGCGATGAATGACGAGGAGACGGTGGCGCTGATTGCCGGTGGCCACACCTTCGGCAAGACCCACGGCGCGGCCGCACCAGCCAAGTGCGTCGGCCCGGAGCCCGCCGCATCCGGCATCGAACAGCAGGGACTCGGCTGGACCAACACCTGCGGCAAGGGCCACGGCGTGGACACGATCACCAGCGGCCTCGAAGGCGCGTGGACGGCGAAGCCCACGATGTGGACGTCCGAGTACCTGAAGAACCTCTTTGCCTACGAGTGGGTCCAGACCAAGAGCCCGGCAGGAGCCACCCAGTGGGTGCCGGCCAATGGTCAGGCTGCCAACACCGTGCCTGACGCGCACGACGCCACCAGGCGGCACGCACCGGTCATGCTGACGACGGACCTGGCGCTGCGGTTTGACCCGAGCTATGCCGCCATCTCGAAGCGCTTCCTCGACAACCCGGAAGAGTACCGCCTCGCCTTCGCAAAGGCGTGGTTCAAGCTGACGCACCGCGACCTCGGTCCCCGCTCGCGGTACCTCGGCGCGGAAGTGCCGAGCGAGACGCTCATCTGGCAGGATCCGCTGCCTGTCGCCGCCAAGACCGCGCTGAGCCCGAAGGACGCGGCGCAGCTGAAAAGCGAGGTGCTCGCCTCCGGGCTGACCACTGCTGAACTGGTCCGCACCGCGTGGGCCTCGGCGTCGACCTTCCGCGGGACGGACATGCGCGGTGGCGCCAACGGCGCACGCGTCCGGCTGGCTCCGCAGAAGGACTGGGAGGTCAACAACCCGGCCGAGCTGACCAAGGTCATCACCAGCCTGGAAGGGATTCAGAAGGCCTTCAACCGCGGCAAGCGGCAGGTGTCCCTGGCTGATCTGATTGTCCTGGCCGGCAACGCGGCCATTGAAGATGCGGCGAAGAAGGCTGGCGTCCCGGTGCAGGTGCCGTTCTTGGCTGGCCGCGTCGATGCCACGGCTGAACAGACCGACACGCTGTCGTTCGCACCACTCGAACCCAAGGCTGATGGCTTCCGGAACTACTACCGCACGGGCAGCCGCCTGTCTCCAGCGGAGCTGCTGGTTGACCGGGCCAATCTGCTCACGCTGTCGGTCCCCGAAATGACCGTGCTGGTCGGTGGCCTCCGCGCCCTGGATGCGAACGCCAGTGGCGTCAAGCACGGCGTCTTCACCGCTCGGCCCGGCACGCTGAGCCAGGACTACTTCGTGAACCTCCTCGACATGTCGACCACGTGGACCAAGGCCGCCTCTGGCGATGGACTCTACGAGGGCCGCGACCGCGCCACCAACGCGGTGAAGTGGACGGCGACCCCGGTCGACCTGGCCTTCGGCTCCAACTCCGAGCTGCGGGCGATTGCAGAGGTCTATGCCGCATCGGATGCCAAAGAGAAGTTCGTGAAGGACTTCGTCAAGGCCTGGGCCAAGGTGACGAACCTGGACCGGTTCGACCTCCGCTAACCGGCGGCGTCGGCGATACCGGACCTGACACACACGACAACGGCGGCGCCCGATGCGCCGCCGTTGTCGCGTACGGTTCCGTCGCTATCGCAGGAACAGGGCGTAAGCCTCGTTCTCCTCTTCCATGGAATAGGCGTATCCCAAGCCATCCAGAAAGGCCCGGAACGCCGGCCGCTGCACTTCCGGCACTTCAAACCCGACCAGCACGCGTCCGAAATCCGAGCCGTGGTTCCGGTAGTGGAAGAGCGAGATGTTCCAGCGCCCGCTCAACGCCTCGAGGAATCGCAGCAGCGCCCCGGGGCGCTCGGGAAACTCGAACCGGCACAGCCGCTCGTTCACCACGCCTGGCGCACGCCCCCCCACCATGTGACGCAGGTGCAGCGTGGCCATCTCGTTCTCGGACAGGTCCGTCGTGGGGTACCCGCGCTCACGCAGGCGCTCCACCACGTCGCGTGCGTCGTCACGCGAGGTGGTCGACATGCCCACGAAGATGTGCGCCTTGGCCCGGCTCCGCAACCGATAGTTGAACTCGGTGATGACGCGCCGTCCGATGGCCGTGCAGAACTCCAGGAAGGCCCCCGGACGCTCCGGGATGATCACGGCCAGCAACGCCTCACGTGCCTCAGCCAGCTCAGTCCGCTCGGAGACGAACCGCAGGCGATCGAAGTTCATGTTCGCGCCGCTGAGGATGGCGGCCACATCACCGTCCATCTCGGTGTGCCGCGCACACCACGCCTTCAGCCCGGCGACGCTCAGCGCGCCCGCTGGTTCGGTCACGCTGCGTGTGTCATCGAAGACATCCTTGATGGCGGCGCAGATGTCGTCGTTGCTGACCCGTACAACCTCGTCCACGACGTCGCGCGCAATGGCAAAGCCGTGCTCACCCACCTGCTGCACCGCCACGCCGTCAGCAAACAGGCCCACCTGCTCCAGCCGCACGCGGTGTCCGGCCTTGAGCGATCGGTAGAGCGCATCCGCATCCACCGGCTCCACACCGATGACCTTGATGTCAGGCCTCACACTCTTGAGAAAGGCACCGACTCCCGCAATCAGCCCTGCTCCGCCAACGGGCACGAAGACCACCGACAGGCTGGGCGGAGCCTGGCGCAGAACTTCAAGGCCCACCGTTCCCTGTCCCGCAATGACCAGCGGGTCGTCGAACGGGTGAATGAACGTCATGCCCGTGCTGTGCGCCAGCGCTGCTGCGTGCTGTGCCGCATCCCCATAGGTGTCTCCCACGAGTCGCACGTCGGCGCCCATGTCCTCCACGGCGCTGACCTTGATGCGTGGCGTGGTCTGCGGCATCACGATCACCGCGTGCAGTCCGAGGTGGCGCGCCGAGAACGCGACGCCCTGTGCATGGTTGCCCGCGCTGGCGGCAATGACGCCGGCGGCGCGTTCACGTGCATCGAGATGCGCCATGCGGTTGTAGGCGCCGCGAATCTTGAAGCTGAAGATGGGCTGGAGGTCTTCGCGCTTGAACAGCACGCGGCGACCGATGCGGCGGGACAGGCGGGGCGCTGGGTCGAGTGGGGTTTCGCGCGCCACGTCGTAGACGCGGCTGGTCAGGATCTGACGAATGAGGGTGTCCACGAGGTGCTCCTCCCTCGATCGTGACACACCCTGGGGCAGGGCCATCCCCCCGGGCGGACGATGACCCTGTGCGTACGGCAGTTGTGCCGTCGACGTGCGCCCTGCGTTCAGCGCACGCGGCTCCTGACCGAACTAGCGGCGACGGCCGTTGTCGCGGTCGCCGCGACGTTCGTCACGCTGACGACCACGGTCCCAGCGATGATTGTGACGCAGGTTGTCCCGGTCACCGCGCCACTCGCCGACGAAGTACATGCCACCAGAGTAGTACGGTGCAACCCAGTACGCGCCCTGGTACGGGGGCCTGGTCCAGTACCCGTTGTGCCACTTGTATTTGTTGCCCTTGGGGTACTGGTAGCCTTCAATCCAGACGTAGTCGGGTGAAGGCTGACGTGGGACTCGGTACGCGCGCTCGGGCGGTGGCTCCCCGATGCGAATGCCGAAGGTGACCTGCGCCTGCGCCACAGTGGCGGGGGCGAAGAGCAGTGCCGCGACGGCGAGAGTCTGTAGAAGTTTTCTCATGCCCAACAGCAGCGCCCCTGGGTGCGGCGCCCGTGCTCCCGATTGCACAGGCTGTCAGGAGGACAACGTGCGCCCGACAAGGACACGTAGGGCCAGCGCCGACAGTGACAGCAGGACGAATGCGGGCCAGATCACGCCAACGGTGTCGCGAAGCACGCCGAGCAGGAGCGGCGGAAAGAAGCCACCCAACCCGCCAAGGGTCGCCACCAGGCCTGTGACAATGCCGGTTCGCGTTGGAAAGTGCTCCGGGACCAGGCCAAAGACGGCGCCGTTGCCA
>JAKFYA010000482.1 GCA_021731095.1 Acidobacteriota bacterium
TTGGCCTTCGCCAGGCCGGCTTCCAGCGCGCCGGCCTTGTAGCCGGTGCGGTCCGTGCGGTGCAGATAGACGATGTCGATGCCGGCGGCGCGCTGACGACGGACGGCCTGCTCGGCCACGGCCTGGGTTTCGTCCGTCGAGTCGTCGAGGACCTGGATTTCCAGGAGGTCGCGCGGATAGTCGATTTCACAGACCCGGTCGATCAGGCGGTCTGCGACATACATCTCGTTGTAGATCGGGAGCTGGATGGTGACCTTCGGCAGCGTCGTCATCTCGCCCGCAGGCACAGGCTTCCTGTGCTTGTTTTTCATGTACAGATAGACCAGATAGTACCGGTGCCATCCGTACACGGCGAGAATCACCAGGACGAAGAAGTACGCTGCGAGAACAAACGTTTCGACGGGGGTCATTCAGTCAGCAGTTTCGGTGTAAGAGAAACGTAGTCATTATTATGGCCGACGCCCCCAAAGTCAATGAAAACGCTCCACTTATGACCGCAGCCGAGGTGCGTGCCCTGATGGATCAGGTGCAGGCTGGCGCGGTCGCCCCGGACGCGGCCTCGGCCCGTCTGCTCGACCTGCTGAACGCCTCGCCCTACGAAGATCTGGGCTTTGCGCGGGTGGACCACCACCGCGAGGTCCGGCAGGGCTTTCCGGAGGTGGTGTTCGGGCTGGGCAAGACGCCCGCCCAGATCGCCGCCATTGCCGGCCGGATTGTGGCGCGGGGCCACGCGCTGCTGGTCACCCGGGCGACGCCCGAGGCCTTTGCCGCGGTGCAGCAGGTGGTGCCCGACGCGGGGTATCACCCCGAGGCCCGCATCATCACGCTGGCCCAGGGCACCGTGCTTCCCGGGAACGGCACGATTCTGGTGGCCTGCGCCGGCACCTCAGACCTGCCGGTGGCCGAAGAGGCCGCCGTCACGGCCGAGGTGATGGGCAATACGGTGGACCGGCTGTATGACGTCGGCGTGGCGGGCATCCACCGCGTGCTGCGCGAGCAGGCCCGTCTGCGCTCGGCCCGCGTGCTGATTGTGGTGGCCGGCATGGAAGGGGCGCTGCCGAGTGTGGTGGCGGGCCTCGTGAACAAGCCGGTCATCGCGGTTCCGACCAGCATCGGGTATGGTGCCAGTCTGGGCGGCGTGGCGGCGCTGCTCGGCATGCTCAACAGTTGCGCCAACGGCGTGTCGGTGGTGAACATCGACAACGGGTTCGGCGCCGGCTGCGCCGCCAGTCTCATCAATCATCTGTAAGGTTTTCGTTCGCATGCATCTAGGCGCGCTTCGCGCGGTGGAATTCGACCGCATCACCTCGGTGCTGGCCGGGCTGTCGGTGACGCCGGCCGGCGAGGCGCGGCTGCAGATGCTCGAGCCGATGACCGAGCCGGGCCAGGTGGCGGCCGCCCTGCGCGCCACCTCCGAGGGCGTGCGCTTCGCAACCGAGCACCAGGGCTTTCCGCTGCGGGCGCCCATCGACCTGTCGCTGATTCTGGCCGGGCTGGACATCGACGGCCGGCCGCTCGAACCGCTCCACCTGATTGGCCTGGCCGACTACCTGGAGTCGGTGGACCAGTGCCGCCTCTCCATCTCGCGCCACAGCGCGTCGTTCCCGTCGCTGGCCGCGATTGTGGCGACGATGGACTCGTTCACGCGCGAAATCGCGCTCGTGCGCCGCCAGATCGACCCGGCCGGCATGGTGATGGACTCGGCCAGCCCGGCTCTGGCCAGCATCCGCGACCGGCTGCGCCGCCAGAAGACGAAGCTCCGCTCGACGCTGGAGGGATATCTGCGCGAGCAGAGCACGTCGAAGTACCTGCAGGAACAGGTGGTGACGGACCGCAACGGCCGCTATGTGCTGATGGTGCGCTCCGAGCATCGCCAGAGCATTCCAGGTGTGGTGCACGGCGCCTCGGCCAGCGGGGCCAGCCTCTTCCTGGAGCCGCTCGGCACGGTCGACATCAACAACGACATCGTGGCGCTGGAAGAGGCCGAGCACGAGGAAGTGCGCCGCATTCTGCTGGCGCTGACAGACCAGTTCCGGGGCCGGCCCGACGAGCTGTCGCACGTGCTGGATGTGGCCACGGAGCTGGACGTCATTCAGGCCAAGGCACGCCTGTCGGGTCTGATGAACGCGGTGGAACCGGCGCTCTCGCGCGATGGCGCGTTCGAGTTCAAGGCGGCCCGCCACCCGCTGCTGATGTCTGCCGTGAACAAGTGCTTCCCCGAGGACGAGCGGCGCGACAGTGTGGTGGAACCGGTGCCGGTGGACATCACCCTCAGCCCGCCAGACCGCGTGCTGGTCATCACGGGACCGAACACCGGCGGCAAGACCGTGGCAACCAAAGCCACCGGGCTGCTGGTGGTGATGGCGCAGGCGGGGCTGCACATTCCGGTCGACCCGGGCTCGAAGATGCCGGTCTTCAAGACGGTGCTGGCCGACATTGGCGACCAGCAGTCCATTGCCGCCAACCTCTCCACCTTCTCGGGCCACGTGGCGAACCTGGTGGCGATGGACGAGGCGCTGGAGCTGCCGTCGCTGGTACTGCTGGACGAGATTGGCGCCGGCACAGACCCGGCCGAGGGCGGCGCGCTCGGCACCGCGGTGATCGACCGCTTCCGCCAGCGCGGCGCGTACCTGATTGCCACCACGCACTACGACTCGCTGAAGTCGTATGCCTCCACCACGCCCGGCGTGCGCAGTGCCGCCTTCGGCTTCAACCCGGATACGTTTGCGCCGACCTACCGCCTGATCTACGGGTCGCCCGGACGAAGCCTGGCCATCGAGATTGCGGCGCGGCTCGGCATGCCGGCCAGCGTCATTGCGGCGGCGCGCGAGAACCTGGGCGAGCGCGAACTGCAACTGGCGGATCATCTGGCACGGCTGGACGAGAACCTCCGCGCGCTGGAGGAAGACCGCAAGGGCGTCGCGCACGACCGCGCCCAACTGTTCGAGCGCGAACGGAAGCTGCTGGCACGCGAGGCCTCCGTGCGGAAGCGCGAAGAGGAATCCAAGCAGAAGCTCAAGGAACAGCTCAACGCGCGGCTGCGCGAGGCGCGGCTGGAGATTGACGCGGTGGTGGGCGTGCTGAAGACGCACACCTCCACGATGAAGGGCCATCCGGCTTCGCTGAACTCGGGCGAGGTGGGCCGCATCCGCAACGAGGCGCGCGGCGCCATTGAAGGCATCGTGCAGGGCGTGGAAGAAGCCGCCGCGCCGGCGCCACCGCCTCCCCCGCTGCACGACGCGGCCCGGCCTTCGCTGAAGGTGGCCGTGGGCGCGCGCGTCATCGTGGGCGGGCTGGGCCTGGAGGGCATCATCACCAAACTCCAGGGTAGTCAGGCCGAGGTGGAGGTGCGTGGCAAGCGGATGCGCGCCGCGGTGAACACGCTGCAGGTGGTGCATGTCCCCTCGGCCAAGGACGCGCCCTCGGCCGTGAAGCTGAACGTGGATCTGCAGCCGCGCGAGGGGTCGCTGAGCGAGCTGAACGTGATTGGCTGCACGGTGGACGAAGCGACCGACCGGGTGGAGCGCTTCCTGGACGAGTCGATGGTGACCGACCAGCACACGCTGCGGCTGGTGCATGGCCACGGCACGGGCCAGTTGCGCCGCGCCATCGCCGCCCTGCTCAAGAAGCACCCGCTCGTCTCCACCTTCGAGACGGCGCCGCCCAACCAGGGCGGGGGCGGCGTGACCATCGTCGAGCTGAAGGACTAGGGATGGGTCTCTTCCCGCAGCCGTTCATCGACGACCTCAAGGCGCAGGCCGACATCGTCACGGTCATCCAGGACTACGTGTCGCTGAAGAAGACCGGCGCCACCTACAAGGGGCTCTGCCCATTCCACGGCGAGAAGAGCCCGTCCTTCCACGTCAACCGCGACAAGGGGTTCTTCCACTGCTTCGGCTGCAGCGTGGGGGGCGATGTCTTCAAGTTCCTGGAGCTGCACGAGAAGATCGGCTTCCAGGACGCGGTGAAGATGCTGGCCCAGCGCTTCGGCGTGCCGGTGCCGGAACTGGAGCGGTCTGAGGACGAACGCGCCAGCAGCCTGGAGCGCGAGTCGCTGCTGAAGGTGCACGAGGCCGCGGCCGAGTGGTTCCGCCAGCAACTGGCCACGCCGGCCGGCGCCCGCGTCCGCAAGCTGATTGCCGACCGCGGCATCACTCAGGCCACCTCCGACGCGCTGCAACTGGGCTTTGCCCCACCGGGCCGCGACGGGCTGGTGAAGCACCTCAAGGCTGCCGGCTTTGCCCAGGCGCTCGTCCTCAAGGGGGGCCTGGCCTTCCTGCGCGACGACGGCTCAGTGGTAGACCGCTTCCGGGGCCGGCTGATGATTCCCATCTGCCGCGACACCGGCTCGATCATCGCGTTCGGTGGCCGGTCGCTGGAGCCGGACCAGCAGCCGAAGTACCTGAATTCGCCGGAAACGCCCATTTATTCCAAGAGCCGGACCCTCTACGGCCTGAACCTGAGCAAGGCCGACATCCGCAAGAGCGGCTATGCCGTGATGGTGGAGGGCTATTTCGACTTCGCGCAGGTGTATCAGGCCGGCATTCAGCGGGTGGTGGCCTCGTGCGGCACGGCGCTGACACCCCAGCAGGCGGCCCTGTTGCGCCGCTTTACCTCGAAGATCATCCTCAGCTACGACCCCGATGCTGCGGGCCAGGGCGCCGCCGAGCGTTCCTCGGAATTGCTGGTCTCGGAAGGCTTCGACGTCAAGGTCGCCATACTGGAACCGGGAGAAGATCCCGATACGTTTGTACGGAAACGGGGCCCGCAGGGGTATGCTGATCGGCTGCGGGCGTCATTGCCGTATCTGGAATACCTCCTCGACAGGGCATCCGCAGGACGCGATCTCAATAGCGACGAGCACAGACGTCAGTTCCTGACCAGCATGCTGAGCGTGGCCGCGCGGATTCCCGACGCGGCGGCGCGCGACCAGTTTGCCGACCGGCTGGCGCACAAGGCACGCATCACCGAAGAAGTGGTGCGGGCCGAAATCCGCAAGGCCGCCGTGGCCAAGCGGACAGAACTGACCGAGCGGGTGATGCCCAGAGTGGGGGCAACGGCCAAACCGGTGGAAAAGGCCCTTGTTTGGGCGCTTTTTCATCGTCCGGACGAAGCCACGACCCTGCTGGGCCAGCTTGAACCGGCCGATTTGGACGGGATGGTTTCCCGAGGCATTCTGGAAACAGCCGGTGGGCTGGTGGCCGACGGTGGCCGTCTTCCTTCCGGTTTGCTGGAGCGACTCAGTACAATGGAGGTCCAGCTGGCCACCGCGGTAGCGGCCGAGCCAGCTCCCCCCGTACTGGACCTCTCGGCATGTGTACGAGAACTGAAGCGCCTGCGGTACGACCGCGAGCAGGCTGCGGTGCAGCGCGAGATCGATCGGCTGCAGGAACTGGGTGCGGCTGAACGCGGTGCGGAAATTGACGCGCTGTGGACACGCAAGCATCAGTTACTGCAACGGATTGCCGGACTGAACGGGCACTGACGGAGAAAAGACCTTGTCGATTGAAGAGAGATACGACGAAGTACGGCAGCTGATTCAGGTAGGCAAGGAGAAGGGTTACCTGCTCTACGACGAGGTGAACGAGGCTCTGCCCTCGGACATCATCTCGGCGGAGGACATGGACGACCTGTTCAATGCCTTCGGCAGCGCCGGCATCGAAATCGTCGACTCTGACAAGGCGTACCAGGAAAAGGGCTTCGACCGCGAATCGGGCGACGAGCCGGAACTGGACCTCACCCCGGGTGCCCTGGAAAAGACCAACGACCCCGTTCGCATGTACCTGCGCGAGATGGGCACGGTGCCACTGCTCACGCGCGAGGGCGAGGTGGCCATTGCCAAGCGCATCGAGCGCGGCAAGCTCGCCGTCATCAAGTCCATCTCGCGCACGCCCACGGTGGCCAAGCGCATCATCACGATGGGCGAGGCGCTCCGCGCGGGCGAACGCACCATCCGCGAGCTGGTCATCTTTACCGACGAGGAAATCACCGAGGAGCGCATTGAAGAGCGCGCCGCGGAGGTGCTGAAGCAGATCGACGCGGTGAAGAAGGCTCGTGTCTCCTTCCAGAAGCTGACCGAGAAGCTCGAAGAGACGCCGAAGAAGGACAAGAAGAAGTACACGAAGGCCCGGTGGAAGGCGCTCCGCGCCCGCATCGAGCTGTCGCGCTACATCCGCGTGATCGAGTTCACCGAAACGGTGAAGCGCCGCCTGATCGAGGACATCAAGGACGGTGTCGAGGCCGTGCAGAAGGTGCACCGCGACATCGACAACGCCGAGCGTCTGCTGAACCCCACCTCGAAGAAGGCCCCGAAGCTGCGTGAAGAGGACAAGAAGAACCTCGTCAAGCGCCAGAAGGACCTGAAGGTGAAGGTCAAGGAGATGACCCTGGAGCTGGAGGAGACGACCGACCGTCTTCACCGCACCATCGAGGTCATCCAGAAGGGCGAGGCGCAGGCCGAGCAGGCGAAGAAGGAGCTGGTCGAGGCCAATCTGCGACTGGTGGTCTCCATCGCGAAGAAGTACACGAACCGCGGCCTGCAGTTCCTGGACCTGATTCAGGAAGGCAACATCGGCCTGATGAAGGCCGTCGACAAGTTCGAGTACCGCCGCGGCTACAAGTTCTCCACCTACGCCACGTGGTGGATTCGCCAGGCGATCACCCGCGCCATCGCGGACCAGGCCCGCACCATCCGCATTCCCGTGCACATGATCGAAACGATCAACAAGCTGATCCGCACCTCGCGGGCGCTGGTGCAGGAACTGGGGCGCGAACCCACCTCGGAAGAGATTGCCAAGCGGATGGACATCCCCGTGGCCAAGGTCCGCAAGGTCCTGAAGATTGCGCAGGAGCCCATCTCCCTCGAGACGCCGATTGGCGAAGAGGAAGATTCGCATCTTGGCGACTTCATCGAAGACCGGAACATCGTGTCGCCGGCCGAAGCGGTCATCAACCTGAACCTCAAGGAACAGACGGAAGCCGTGCTGCGCACGCTGACGCCGCGTGAGGAGAAGGTGATCAAGATGCGGTTTGGCGTGGGCGACGGCAGCGAGCACACCCTCGAAGAGGTGGGCCAGAACTTCGCCGTCACGCGCGAGCGCATCCGCCAGATTGAAGCCAAGGCACTTCGCAAGCTGCGTCACCCCTCGCGTTCGCGTAAGCTGAAGGCGTTCCTGGAAGGTAGAACGTAGGGGGCCCGTAGCTCAGCGGTTAGAGCGGCCGGCTCATAATCGGTTGGTCCCTGGTTCGAATCCAGGCGGGCCCATACCCAATATGCTTCCAGACCTAGAGCGCCTCATCGAACTGCAACGGCTCGACACCGCCATCGCCGACGGCAAGCGTCTGGTGGCGGTCGGGCCGGAACGCCGGCAGGCCGCCGACGCCCGCCTCTCGGCCGCGCAACAGGCGCTCGAGGCCGCGAAGCTTCGCCACAAAGAGGGCCAGGACGCCAAGCGGGCCCTCGAGAAAGACGCCGCCCTCTATCAGGGGCGCCTCTCCAAGTACAAAGACCAGCTCTCCGCCGTCAAGACCAACCGCGAATACACCGCCATGCAGCACGAGATTGAAGCTGCGACGACGGAATTGCGCGGGGTGGAGGACAAGGAGCTGGAAATCATGATGGCGGCCGACGGGCTGACGGCCGAGAT
>JAKFYA010000157.1 GCA_021731095.1 Acidobacteriota bacterium
CTGATGCACAGCCGGCAGGAAGGCCGAACTCCAGAGCGGGCTGCCGATGGTCAGCGGCTCGGTCGGCGTCAGCACGACGTAGCCGGGCAGGTTCTGGTTCATCGTGCCGAGCCCGTAGGTAATCCACGACCCCATCGAGGGGCGTCCGAGGAAGTTCGACCCGGTGTTCCACATGGTGAGCGTGGGCTCGTGGTTCGGAATCTCGGCATGCATCGACCGGACGATGCAGATGTCGTCGGCGACCGACCCGAGGTGGGGCCACAGGTCGCTCATCTCAATGCCGCTCTTGCCCCACTTCTGGAACTTGAAGGGCGACTTCATCAGGTTGCCGGTCTTCCGCTGGGTCAGGATGGGTCCGCCGGGCGTTGGCTGCCCGTCGTACTTGTCGAGCATCGGCTTCGGGTCGAACGTGTCGACGTGCGAGACGCCACCGTTCATGAACAGGAAGATGACGCGCTTGGCCTTCGGCTTGAAGTGCAGCTGCTTCAGGATGCCGCCAGTGCCAGGGTCCGTGGCCGCGGCCAGAGACGTGTTCAGCATCTGCGACAGCGCCACGGCGCCGAAGCCACTGCCGAGCGAGGACAACGCCTGACGGCGCGTGAAGGGCTTGATGATGTTATTGCAGGACATGGTTCCCTCTTTCCCCTGGCTAATCGATGAACAGGAACTCGTTCGAGCTGAGCAGCGCCCAGCAGAACGACCGCAACGGCGAATCCGGCAGCGCCTTGGGCGCATCCTTGTCGCCCTTGCCACCCTTTGCGTCCTTCTCGGCGACCGCTGGCGCCACGACGCCACCGGGAGCTTTCATCGGACTCTTCTGCACGAACGGCACCGCAACCGCGAGCTCGTCTGATGTCGGGGCGCGCTGATAGACCAGCTCGAACGCCTTCCGCACCTGGGCCTCCGGGGTCGGCTCGGTCTTGACCCGTTCGGCAATCAGCTCGGCCTGGTTCTGCACGAACGTGCTGTTCAGGAAGAAGAGGCGCTGCTGCGGAACGTTCGTCACATAGCGCTTCTCCGTCGAGATCGTGGCGGCCGGCAGGTCGAAGGTCGACTGGAAGTCGGCCGGATACATGCGGCTCACCTTGGCGTAGACACCGCGGCGCACGACCTTCTCGGTCAGCTCCTCCGACGGACCGCCCAGGCTGGTCAGGTCCAGCTTCCCGGAGGTCTGGAGCAGCAGGTCCCACACGCCTTCCGCCTCAAGCCGGACGCGATTCGCGCGCCAGTAGAGGGTGTTCGACGCGTCCTTGGCCACATTGGCCGCCACCGGGGTGGCGCTGAGCTGATACACCTTCGACATCAGCACGACCTTGTGGAACTTCTTGAACGACATCCCCTCGGAGACGAACTTCGAGGCGAGGAAGTCGAGCAGTTCCGGGTGCGACGGCTTGTCGCCAGCCATGCCGAAGTTGCTCGGGGTCTCGACGATGCCGCGTCCCATGTGCCAGCGCCACAGTCGGTTGGCGATGACGCGGGCGGCCATCGGCTGCTTCACGATCTCTTCCGCCAGTTCCAGACGCCCGCTTCCCTTGGTGAAGAGCTTCGGGGTGCCGCCGCTGTAGATGGACGGGAACGCCCGTGGGGCGTTGTCTCCGAACGAGTAGGGGTTGCCACGGATGAAGACCTTGAGGTCGGAGGTCTGCTCCGCTTCGCCGATGCCATAGATCGCCGGGTACGCCGGCGGCATGCTCTTCTTGAAGGCGTCGATGTCGGCCTTCAGCTTCGTCATGTGCAGGCGCAGGTCGGCAGACAGGCGACGTTCGAGGGCGCCGTCGGTCAGCTTGAGCAGGCCGGGCTTGCGGCGGTTGTCCAGAATGTCCATGTCCTCGGCATTCACCTCGGGCACGTCCTGGTCGAACACGTCCTTCCAGAGCAGCGTGTCGGCGCGGTTCAGGCTCTTCAGGTCGATCTGGTAGTTGTTCAGCTTCCGCTTCTTGCCATTGGGCAGTGGATCGCCGGGCTCCTTCTCGTCCTTCACGGCTGCCAGGGCGCCTTCGTTCTCCTTGGTCAGCTTCTCGTAGCGCTCGCTGACCTCGGTCACCGCCGCCATGAAGTCCTTCGCCAGCGTGTGGGCCTCTTCACTGGAGCCGCCCTTGTCCACCATCTCCTGCCAGGGCTTGAGCGTGGCGTAGTTGTCCGGCTTCTTCTTCAGGAACCTGACCCAGCGGCCGAGCACCTCGGGGTCGAGCTTCGCGTCTTCGGCGATGCTCTCGACGGTCGCCTTCTTCTCGGAGCCGACGCGCCAGGCCCCCACCATGTACTCCTCGGACTGCGAGAAGAGCATCTGGGCGTAGAGCTCGGACGCGTTCGACAGGAACTTCTTGAGGTCCTCTTCCTTCTTCTCGAGCGTCTTCTTCTGCTTGTCGTACTCGGTCACCACCGCCTTCGGCACCTGCGGATAGGGCTTGAACTGCGAGCTGGCGAAGATGCTGGCGAGCTGGTAGTAGTCCTTCGAGTAGATGGCGTCGTACTTGTGGTCGTGGCACCGTGCGCACCCGACGGTCAGCCCGAGGAACGCCTTGCTGGTCACGTCGACCTTGTCGTGCCACTCATCCGCCCGCTCAATCGGCGCCGGGCTGGCGTGGAAAATCCAGATGCCGTTTCCGTGCATGCCGAGGGCAGGCAGGTGCTTGTCGCGGGTCTTCTCGTCCATCAGGTCTGCCGCAAGCTGCGTCTTCACGAACATGTCGTAGGGCATGTCGTCATTCAGTGCCTGAATCAGCCAGTTGCGGTAGAGGTAGGCGAACGGGTACTTCTCCGTCCGGTCGGGGCGACCACCCACGTTGTAGTCGTCTTCACCGTAGCGGACCACGTCCATCCAGTGACGGGCCCACTTCTCGCCATAGCGGGGTGACGCCAGGAGCTTGTCGACCACCTTCTCCCAGGCGTCTGGTGACTTGTCGTTGACGAAAGCCTGCACCTCGTCGAACGTCGGCATCAGGCCAGTCAGGTCATAGGTGACCCGACGCAGCAACGTGCGACGGTCGGCCAGAGGCGCTGGCTTCAGGCCTTCCTTTTCCAGGCGGGCCAGCACGAAGCGATCGATGTCCGTGCTCGGCCAGGCGGCGTCTTTCACCGTCGGCACGGCCGGATTGGCGAGCGGTTGCACCGACCAGAGCTTCTTCTGCTCGTCGGTGTAGACCTTGGCGAAGTTCTTGTCGATGGGCCAGAACGCCCCATCCTTCACCCAGGTTTCGAAGTAGCTGATCTGCTCGTCGGTCAGCCGGGTGCCGCCCTTCGGCATCCGGAGCTGACCACTGTGCTTGAGCGCGGCGATGAGCAGGCTCTTGTCAGGGTCGCCCGGTACGACGGCGGCGCCGCTCTTGCCGCCGGTCAGCATGTCCTCGCGCGAGTCCAGGCGCAGACCGCCGCTCTTGGAGTTGGTGTGGCAGGCGAAACACTGCTGTGCCAGTACCGGCCGGATGTGGCTCTCGAAGTTGTCGCTGAGCACCGACTCCGGCTTGCCGGCGGGCGAGGCGGCAGACCATGCCGCCCCGTCCTTGATCCACGCGCTGAGCGTTGCAATCTTCGCGTCGCTCAGTTTCTCACCGCCCATCGGCATCTTGAACTTGCCGAGGTGACTGACTGCTGAGATCAGCAGGCTCTTCGACGGGTCACCGACCACGATGGCCGGCCCCGACTTGCCTCCCTTGAGCAGACTCTCCCGGGAGTCGAGTCGCAGGTCGCCTGCCGCTCCTGCCCCGTGACAGCTGTTGCAGCTCTCGGCCAGGATCGGCTTGACGCTCTTGTCGAAGAACTCGGCCTGGGCTGCGGTCTGTGCCCCGACAGGCGCGTGCGCCTGCCAGGCCAGCGCCAGCGCCGTCACCCCTGCGAATAGTGCCAATGCGCGTTTCATAATGACTGTCTCCCCGAGGGTCTTAGAACTCGTAGCGAAGGGCGAACTGCATCACTCGCGGCGGCGTCGTGCCCGTGAACTGCCCGAAGCTGTTGGGCGAGTTCGCGTCCAGCGACACGCTCGTGTAGTTCACGTTGTTGAAGACGTTGAAGGCCTCGGCGCGGAACTGGAGCCGCTGTCCGCCACCCAACGAGAAGAACTTCGTGAAGGAGATGTCGGTGTTGTAGAAGTCGTCCAGGCGAACCGCCGCGCGCGTGCCGACTTCGCCAGGCAGCATCGGCAGCCAGTTCTTGGCCGCCGCCGCCGTGGTCGGGAAGAGCGCCGGGTTGCCCTTGTCGTTGGTCTGCACTTCGGCGTTCACGTCGGCCACGGCATAGGCCAGCGTCGTGAACGAGAAGTTGGTTGGCCAGAGGCCCGAGTAGGCCACCGCGGTCGGCAGGCCTGAGCGGTAGCGGAAGATCGTGGCCATCTGCCAGCCACCGATCACACCGTCTACCAGGGGGTTCGCCGAGCTCAGGAACTTGCGATCCTTGCCGAACGGCAGGTTGACCAGCACGTTGCTGTTCAGGTTGTGCCGGGAGTCCGAATCCGAGTAGCCGTAGAAGGCGCCCTTGTCGAACGGATTCAGCATCAGACCACCTGCGGCGCCACCACCAGACTCGGTCGAGCCACCGTTGTCCTTGGCCGCCGAGAGCGTGTAGTTGACGTCGAAGGAGATTCCCTTGCTGAACGGCTTCCGGAGTGACAGCGTCATGCCGTTGAAGTTGCCGTAGCCGGCGTTGGTCCACGTCGACATGCCCGAGCTCTGGGTCGGATACATCGTGAAGCAGCCGGTCTTCATGATGCAGTTCGGGAACGCCGCCGAACGCACGCGGTCAAGGGCGTGGACGATGTCCGCGTCGGACCCACCGTACTGGCCCCAGATCATGTCGTAGTAGTTCGCTGTGGCGCTGCCCGCGAAGTTGAGATTGGTCAGTGCCGGCGCCATGTTCTCGATCCAGGGGATTGGGCTCACGAGCGTCGGGTTGGCGCGAACCTGCGCTGGCGTAATACCCGCGTCACGGATGCCGCGGATGGCCTGCGCGGCTGTCTTCCAGGTCTGTCCGGACGCCGGATCGACCATGTTGATGGCCCAGCCACCGACGTCAATCTGCATGAGCTGGTCTCGCGACCACCGGCCCACGTAGCCCGCCTCGAGGGTCATGCCCTTGAGTTCCCTGGCAATGGAGAGGTTGGCATTCCACGAGTAGGGCGCGTGCAGGTCGGACGCGATACCCATGTAGTTGCCGCCGATGAAGGTCACGGCAGGTGGCGTGTAGGGGAAGGTGTGCACCGACGCAGCCGGAATCGCCGGCAGGGTGCCGTCGTAGCGGGTGCCGGTGGTGAAGTTCACGGACGTGTCCTGCAGGCGGACGATCTCCGAGAGGCCAAAGGCCGCGTTGCTGTCGAACTTGGTGACCAGGTCGCTGCCGAAGCGGTCGAACACCTTGCCGACGCCGCCACGGATGACGCCGCCATTCCCCGTGAGGGCGCTGAGCCAGCCGCCTTCCGGCTTGTAGGCCACCGCAAAGCGGGGAGCGAAGTTGTTGTTGTCCGGCGCGTACCAGCTCTTCTTGCCGTTGACCGGCCCGTTGAAGTCATACGACAGCAACGAGTTCTTCATCTGGTTCATCGGAATGCCCTTGGCCATGGCCTCCTGACGCTCGACGAAGTAGTCCTGCAGCGCGACAGTCGGTGCCACCTGGAGGCCGTTGGTCTCGAACGGCACACCGAAGTTGACGTAGCGCAGGCCGTAGGTCAGGGTCAGGTTCGGCGTCACGCGCCAGTTGTCCGCCGCGTAGATTTCGTACTCGTTCGACGCGAAGTTGCGGACCGTGGGCGTGCCTATCGGAATGGCCTTGCCGTCCCGGTCATAGGTGTAGGTCATGTTGCCGGTCGTGATGATGCCGAACAGGTTGCCGAACGCCCGACCCAGGATGGCGGGGTCGGTCAGCGTCAGGGCTGGATTTCCGGTAAGCGTCCTGAGGTAAGAGGTCGTGGACGCCGTAATGTCCGAGGCCAGACCAAGCAGCGAGCCGCGCCCATAGGAGTAGCTCGGGAAGGCGTTCGCATAGCTGGTCCGGTTGTTCCGCACGAAGCGCAGGTTGCCACCGGTGGCAATCGAGTGGGCCCCCTTCGTCCAGGTGAGGTCATCGACGATGTTCCAGGTTGGCGCTCCGCGCTCGGACGGGCGCGCGAAGTTGGTCGCCACGTTGATCGTGTCGATGGTGAAGGACGGAGCCGTGCTACCCGTCTGCTGCAGGCGGATATTGGTCAGGCCGACATTGAGCGAGTTGACCAGCTTGGAGGTCAGCACCGACGTATAGGCGCCGGACACACCGTAGCTGTTGTCCTTGGCGACGGACGCGGCGTCCTGCCCTGGATACTGTGCCAGCACGCTGTCCCGGCTCATGTCCGCAATCGTGGTGCGGATGGAGAGGTTCTGCCGGCTCTTGCTGTCGAGCTTCACGTCGACCTTGGCGACATACGCCCGGTTGTCCAGCGTGAGCGGCGCGTTGAAGCGATAGCCCACGAAGTTGAGGCCTCCGTCCAGGCCCGCCGAGTTGTCATTGCCAGCCGGCAGGGCGCCCAGCAGCGCGAGCATGGCCTTGCTGGAACCGATCCCCAGAGGGTCAATCGCCTTCAGCGCGTCCGGGCCGAGCGCGTAGGTCTGGCCGTCGCTCGCGCGGGCCATGATCGTGCCGGCCTTGAGGGCCGCCGAGGGCACAGCGCGGAGCTGGCTGGACCCGCTGTTGTCCGTGCGGCGCTCTCCGTTGCCGAAGAAGAAGATGCGGTTCTTCACGATCGGACCGCCGATGGAGGCGCCGTACTGGTTGCGCTTGAGCTGCTCCTTGGAGATCTTGGCGCGCTCGTTGAAGAACGTGTTCGACGCGAACTTCGAGTCCCGGTTGTACTCGTAGGCCGACCCATGGAACTGGTTGGTGCCGCTCTTGGTCACCAGCGACACCTGGCCACCCGAGCTCCGGCCCTGGTTGGCGTTCTGGCCGCTGACGGTCACACGGAACTCCTGCACGGAGTCGAGCGGCACCGGGAGCGCGCCGTTGAAGCCGCTCTCGCGCTGCTGACCGGTGTTGAGACCGCCCTGCTGACCGGCCGTGTTGCCTTCGACACCGGCGGTCTGGTTGTCGTTGATGTCCACGCCATCGAGCGTGATGTTGTTCTGGTCGCGGCGTGCGCCGATGACCTCACCGGTGGCCGTCACACCCGGCTGGAGGCTGAGCAGCTCCACCACGTTTCTGGTGATGAGGGGCAGCTGCCGGACCTGCTGTTCGTTGAAGGCGTTGCCCACCGACGCGTCCGTAGTGTTGATGAGCGCGATTTGCGCCTCCACCTTCACCGTCTCGGACAGCCCGGCCAGCTCAAGCCGCATATCCATCGTGGCCGGGGTGCTCACCTGCAGGGTGACCTTCCCGGTCCTGGTGGCAAAGCCGGCCAGCTCGGCACTGATCGTGTAGGTCCCAGGGGGCACCTGAACGAACTGATAGACACCGGCATCGTCGGAGAAGACCGTCCGCGAGAAGCCGTTCTGTTCGTTGGCAAGGACAACCGCGACGCCCGGCATCACGCCACTCTGAGCATCGGTGACCTTGCCTCGCAAGGACGACGTCGCCTGGGCAAACGCAGAACCGGCCAGGCTGAGGAGGAGCAGTGTGAGAACCAACAATCGGCAGCGGTGCATGTGCGGAACCTCC
>JAKFYA010000384.1 GCA_021731095.1 Acidobacteriota bacterium
CATCCCCCAAAGGCGGTATCCTTCCGCATCGTGTCAGTAGCAGACAGCCGATTGCGTGGGTGGTGTGCGTGGGGCGTGCTCTTCGTGTTGGTGGCGTGTCCGTCGGGAGCGCTGGCCCAGCGACCAGGGGCACCCCGTGTGGTGCCCACGAAGGTGGATGCCGCGCCGGTGATCGACGGCAAGCTCGATGATGCCCTCTGGAAGACGGCGGCGCACCTGGGCGACTTCGTGCAGCAACGGCCGGTGGAAGGGGCGAAGGCGACCGAGAAGACGGACGTCTATGTCGCCTACGACAAGGACACGCTCTATTTCGGCGTCCACGCGCACTACTCGGACATGGCGCTCATGCGGGCCAACCGCGTGGACCGGGACCAGACGGCCAACGACGACACCGTCACGTTCTTCTTTGATCCGTTTCTGGATCAGCAGCGCGGGTACGCCATCTCCGTGAACGGCTTTGGCGTACAGGGCGACGCCATCCTGCAGGGAGCCAGCGTGAGCGGGGGGCAGTCGTCCACCGGCGACGCCACCTGGAACGCGCTGTTCCGCTCGGCAGGCACCCCGGTCGAGGATGGCTGGACGGCCGAGGTCGCCATCCCCATCAAGAGCCTGCGCTACCCGTCGCGCCGCACCAACGAGGCGCATCGGTGGGGATTCCAGGTGCTGCGCGAGACCAAGACCAAGGACGAGTTCGATACCTGGGCGCCGGTGTCCACCACGGTGCTGGGCTTTCTGCCGCAGATGGGCGTGCTGGACGGAATGAAGAACCTGTCCACGCGGCGCAACTTCGAGGTGATGCCGACGGTCACGGCCGTGAACGTCGGGAGGCTCGCGCCGGCGTCTGGCGCCTATGCCACTTCGCACGTCGAAGAGGCGGGCATCAACGTGAAGTACGCGCTGACGCCGAACATCTCGCTCGACTTCACCTACAACCCGGACTTCTCGCAGATTGAATCCGATCAACCGCAGATCGAGGTGAACCAGCGCTTTCCGCTGCTGTTTGCCGAGCTGCGTCCGTTCTTCCTGGAAGGGCAGGAGATCTACCAGATTCCGGGCCCGGTGGGCACCCTCGTGCACACGCGCACCATCCTCGACCCGCAGTACGGGCTGAAACTGTCTGGCAAGATCGGCAAGACCACGTTTGGCGTGCTGGCGGCCAACGACGAGTCGCCTGGCCGTGTGGACAACCCCGCCAACCCGATCTTCGGTCAGAAGGCACAGGTGCTGGTGGGCCGGGCCAGGTACGACATCTACCGCGAGTCGTACCTCGGTGTGCTCGTCACCGACAGAGAGCTGATGCACGCCTATAGTCGGGTCGCGTTCCTTGACGGCGGGTTCCGCCTGGGCTCGAGTGCCCGTGCCGGATTCCAGCTGGTCTATTCGGACCGCCGCGACCAGCAGGGCGTGCGGCGAACGGCGCCGGTCTTCAACGCCGACTTCCGGAAGGAAGGACGGAACCTCACCTACTTCGGCGCACACAACGACATCCATCCCGACTTCGGCAGCGACCTCGGCTTCATCCGGCGTGTCGACCAGCACCAGACGGTCGGGTCGGTGAACTACTACTGGTGGCCGACGCGGGTGCTGGTGAAATGGGGACCTGGCGCCCGCTATGACTTCTATTACGACTACGGCGGCGTGAAGACCGACGACAAGAAGCAGGGCAGCCTGAACCTCCAGTTCCGCAAGAACATCACCCTGTCGGGCCTGGTCGACCGGAACATGGAGCGCTACCGGGGCGTCAACTTCGACAAGACGCGCTACACCGTGTCCGGCACCATCTATACGAACCGCAAGATTCTGGTGAAGGCCGACGCCAACATCGGCGACGAGGTCCGGTTCGTGCCAAACCCGTATCTCGGCCGCACCAGCGTCTTCAACGCCACCATCACCCTGCGACCGTCCAGCCGCTTCCAGTCGCTGGTCACGCTGAACACCACGCGGTTCACCGATGTCCGCACCGACGTGGTGGACTTCGACGTCAAGATCATCCGGGCGCTCACAACCTACCAGTTCACGCCCCGCCTGCTCGTGCGCAACATCGTCGAGGCCAACACGCTGAACAAGACGGCCGGCCTGAATCTGCTGGTGACCTACCGGGTGAATGCCGGCACCGTGGCGTTTGTCGGCTATGACGACCGCTACCGTCAGGGCGACCGCGTCAATGCCAGCGTGTTCCCGTCCGACGAGTACCGGCGAACCAACAGGGCCATCTTCGCCAAGCTCCAGTACCTGTACAGGTATTGAGCCAGGCCCCGGCTCTGGTAGAATCAGAGTTTCGTGCCGAAGTAGCTCAGCTGGTTAGAGCATGCGTCTCATAAGCGCAGGGTCGGCGGTTCGAGTCCGCCCTTCGGCACCAACCATTTCCAGATGTCCGCGCTCCAGGATCTGATCCGGCGGACCATCGCCCGGCACCATCTGTGCCCCCCCGGCACGCGCCTGCTCGTGGCGTTGTCCGGGGGCTCGGACTCCGTGTCGCTGCTCCATCTCCTGCGCGAGCTGGCTGCCTCCGGTAGCCACGTGGTCGTGGGCGTGGCCCACTTCAACCACCAGTTGCGGCCCGAGGCTGACCGGGACGAGGCCTTCTGCCGGGCACTGGCAGACAGGCTCGGCTTGCCCTGCTTCGTCGGGAGCGCAGACATCCGCCGGCGCGCGGCCGCTGAGGGGCTGTCGCTGGAAGATGCCGCCAGGCGTGCACGGTATGCCTTCCTGGAGGACACGCTCGGGGCGTGTGGTGCCACCCGGGTGGCGACAGGTCACACCCGGGACGACCAGGCCGAGACCTTTCTGCTGAAGCTGGTGCGTGGCGCCGGGTTGTCCGGTCTCGGAGGGGTCTATCCCCTCAAGGGGCGCTGCATCAGGCCGCTACTTGGAACCACCCGCACGGAATTGCAGGCCTTTCTGCAGGAGCGGGGTGAATCCTGGGTGGAAGACGCCACCAACGCCGACATCACCAACCCGCGCAACCGGATGCGCCATGTCGTGCTGCCGTTCCTGCGTGACACCCTTGGGCCGTCCGTGGACGAGGCGATTGCCCGGGCCGCGGCCCAGGCCGCGGAGGACGGCTCGTGGCTGGACGGCGAGGCCGCCGAGCACCTGGCAGGACTGGAGTGCAGCCCGGATGGGTGGCCAGCGCTCGATTCAGACGACCTTCGGTCGCTGCCACGCCCGCTTGTGAGGCGGGTGGTGTGGCAGGTCATGCGACGGCAGACGGACCGCGAAATCGGGTCGCAGCACGTCGACAGCGCGCTGGACGTGCTGGATGGCCGGGCCCGCGCCGGGGAGACGCCAGCCGGCCGGTGGGAACTTCTTGGCGAAAAACTGGTCTTACTACCTGTAGCCACCCGGCCCGCCGGGTTGCCGGGGCCGTCAGCCCGCCGGCGTCGTTAGAGTTCGCTCGTTGCACGACCCGGCACAGCTGGTCGATTTCCGACCAGAATCGTCCTGAACGCCGTGGTAGTCTTGCCTTTTATGTCGCAGGTGGGAGAAATCTTGTGAATTCCACGCTGAAAAGCCTCGTGTTCTGGATGGCCCTGATGCTCGTCGGGGTGGTGGTCTGGAATTTTTCGACCCGTCTCCAGACGAGTAACAAGTCCGAGACGTTCAGCGTGTTCATGACCCAGGTCGAATCCGGCCAGGTGTCCAAGGTCACGCTGACCGGCAACGAGATCACCTACACCACCAAGAACGAAGAGAATTTCCGGACCTACGCGCCGCCCCAGTACGAGGGCCTGGCCAACAAGCTCATCCAGCAGAACGTGGCCGTGACGGCCCGCGAACCGACAACCAGTCCGTGGGGGATGATTCTCTACTCCTGGCTGCCGCTGCTCCTCATGGCCGGGTTCTGGCTGTTCTTCATGCGTCAGATGCAGAGCGGGGGCAACAAGGCGCTGTCGTTCGGCAAGAGCAAGGCGAAGCTGTCGTCCAGTTCGCAGAAGAAGGTGACGTTCAAGGACGTGGCCGGCGTGGACGAGGCCAAGGACGAGCTGCGCGAGATCATCGAGTTCCTGCGCGAGCCGCAGAAGTTCCAGAAGCTGGGTGGCCACATCCCGAAGGGCGTCCTGCTGATGGGGCCCCCCGGCACGGGCAAGACCCTGCTGGCACGCGCCGTGGCCGGTGAGGCCAATGTGCCGTTCTTCTCGATCAGCGGTTCGGACTTCGTCGAGATGTTTGTCGGCGTCGGTGCCTCGCGCGTGCGAGACCTGTTCGAGCAGGGCAAGAAGAATGCGCCCTGTATCGTCTTCATTGACGAAATCGACGCGGTGGGCCGCCACCGTGGCGCAGGTCTTGGCGGCGGGCACGACGAGCGCGAACAGACGCTGAACCAGCTCCTCGTGGAGATGGACGGCTTCGAGTCGAACGAGGGCGTCATTCTCGTGGCGGCGACCAACCGTCCTGACGTGCTCGACCCGGCGCTGCTGCGGCCCGGCCGTTTCGACCGCCGCATCGTGGTGAACCGCCCGGACGTGAAGGGCCGCGAGGGCATCCTGACGGTGCACACGAAGAAGATTCCGATGGCGGACGACGTCGAGGTGAGTGTTATTGCGCGCGGCACCTCTGGCTTCTCCGGCGCGGACCTGGCGAACCTGGTGAACGAGGCGGCGCTGAACGCGGCGCGCTTCGACCAGAAGGTCGTGCGGATGCACGACTTCGAGTACGCCAAGGACAAGGTGCTCATGGGCGCGGAGCGGCGCTCGATGATCATCACCGAGGAAGAGAAGCGCGTGACAGCTATCCACGAAGCGGGGCACGCCCTGCTCGCCGTGAAGCTGCCGTATGCCGACCCGATCCACAAGGTGACGATCATCCCGCGCGGCATGGCGCTGGGGCTCACCATGCAGCTTCCCACCGAGGAGAAGCACAACTACACGCGCGAGTACCTGATGGATCAGATTGCGATCCTGATGGGCGGCCGCATCGCCGAGGAGATGTCCATCGGCAGCATGACGACCGGCGCGGGCAATGACATCGAGCGCGCGACCGAGATGGCGCGCCGCATGGTGTGCGAGTGGGGCATGAGCGACGCCATGGGGCCGCTGACCTTCGGCAAGAAGGAAGAGCAGATTTTCCTCGGCCGCGAGATTTCGCAGCACCAGGACTACAGCGAGGAGACGGCGCTGAAGATTGACCAGGAGGTCAAGCGCATCGTCACCGACAACTACAACCGCGCCCACATCATCATCACCGAGCACAAGGCGCAGATTGAGGCCATGGCCGAAGCGCTGCTGCAGCGCGAGGCGCTGGACGCGGATCAGGTGCGCCGCATCGTCGCGGGCCTGCCGCTCGATGCCTACGTGGCACCCGAGCAGCCGCCGGCACCGAAGACGCCTGCCGCCGACGACCGCAACTGGTCGAAGGGGCCGTCTATCGTGACGGGCCTGCCGCAGCAGCCGCTCGGTCAGGAATAGCGCTCCGCGCGTATCGAACACCCGAAAGGGCCGGCTTGTGCCGGCCCTTTCGCTTTGTACGGATGATGCATTGACTTGGGGGGCAGCGGGGCCTAGAGTCGTGGCATGACGCTGGTTCCCCCGACTGAGCTTGAAGTGCAATTGGCCGAGTTGGGTTCATTTGCCGCACGCAGTGCGGAGCAGGTAGCGCTGGACCTGCTGAAGACGTCCTTGGCTTACAACGACTGGGTCGCGCGGCAGTCCAAGGATGAACCGTCGCTGGTGCTGACCTCGGCCATGCCTGGGCGCAAGGTTGCTCCTGACGCGTGACGGGCTGCACGGCCAGGATCAAGGGCGCTCCCATGCCGAAGTACTCCCCCATGCGAATCCAGCTCTCGCCCGAGCGGCGAGCCACCCTGCTGGATGCCATCAGGCGCCATTTCGATACGGAATTCGACGACCCCATCAGTGACTTCCGCGCGCAGGGGCTGCTCGACTTCTTCGTGAAGGAGTTGGGGCCGCAGGTCTACAACCAGGGCGTGCGTGATGCGTCGGCCTATGTGCAGGCAAAGCTGGCCGACATCGAGGGCGAGGTCTTCGAGGCCGAGAACTAGAACCGGCACCCTATCGGGCGCGCCGTGCTATTCCGGTGTGGCATGACGCTGCACGCCGGCCTGTTCCAGGAAGCCGGGAAACAGCAGGTCCACCAGCGAATCCATCGTGCGCGTGGCATCGCCAAAGCCGGCCGCCCGCTCGAATCGCTCCAGCACGGCGAGTGCCTCGTCCAGGTTCGCCACGTGCACGGCCTCGAACTCCACGCAGTGCACTTCGCGGTCGCCGCTCCAGGCGGTGTAGTGGACGATCTCGCACTGGGGGAACTCCCACACCTCGATGTCCTTGGTGATGTCGCCGCTCCACGTGGCGCCGAGCCGCTTCACGAAGGCATCGACGGTGGCCGCCTGGTCGCCGGCGTGCTGACCGAGGTCCAGGTTGATCTCGTCGCGCACCTCCGGGTCGGCCTCGAGCGACTTCACCGTCAGGTGATGGAGGGAGGCGTCGTAACGGTGGCGAATCACGTACCGGTGCGCCCGGCCATGCTCGGTCAGGAAATAGCGGTCCAGCACGCGCAGCGCGAAACTGCGCAGCGGCGGCGGGTCGAGCGCCTGCACCACCGTGCGGAACGCGTCCACATCGAACTGCCTGCCCACCACGAACTTGTGCTCGACTTCCGTGAAGCGCATCACATCCACCGTTTGAAGGGACCCAGGCACGCCATCCGCAGCCGCAGGGTGGCAGGCCACGCCGCCAGACCCTCTGGCGTGACCCGCACGTTCTCGGGCGCGGCGCGCAGCCCCTCAAGGATCGCACGGGCCGGCGCCACGGCGCGCGGGTCGCGACTGGCCAGCATCGCTTCTGCCAGCCGGTCGTGGGCGGCATCTTCGAAGTTGTAGCTGCCAAACGCGGCCCAGGCCTCGTCCACCAGGACGATCTTGGAGTGCTCGCCACGCCGGTTCTCGTAGATAGCCACACCTGCGCTGAGCAGCGGGCGATAGTTCACCGCCGCGGCAATCCAGGCCAGGTCGGTCGCTGGCAGCGCGTCCCGGTGCGAGTGGAAGAGCTCCACGCGCACCCCGCGGCGGGCCGCCCTGAGCACGGCGTCCATGAGACGAGGCACCGGCTTGAAGTAGAAGGCGGTGATGCCCAGAGACACCTGAGCCGCATCGCACATCGCAATCATCTGCGCTGTGACCTCGTTCTCGCCGCGCCACGCGAAAGGGCCGAGAGGTCCCTGCTGTGTGTTCGGGTTGCACAGCCAGTACTCGAGGGCCAGGCCGGCCTCGGCATCGCCGCACGCAAGGGCGGCCAGGTGTGCCGGCGCCACCGTACCGCCGATGGCGGAGAGGCTGTCCAGCAGCGTGCGCACGATCGGGCCGCGCAGCGCGACGGAGAACTCGTTCCAGCCTTCGAAGGACGATCGGGTGATGTTGCTGCTACCGAAGAGCGCGTCACCCGCGTCAGACACCTGAATCTTCACATGCTGGCCGCCGCCCAGCGCGCGCTGCACCCATCCGCCGGGCCTGTAGAAGGTGACGGTGCCGCCACTGGCCCGGAGCGCGTCAAGGGCGTTCGTCAGCGACTGGCGCTGATCCGGCGTCATCAGCACCCCGCCCAGGCGCTGGCCGAAGCTGTCCACCAGCAGGGTCACGTGGACGCCCCG
>JAKFYA010000093.1 GCA_021731095.1 Acidobacteriota bacterium
CGAGGCGGCCGCAAGGAGCCTGTCATCGGGGATGCTGCTCCACAGGAAGAACGACAACCGGGACGCCAGTTCGTCCACCTTGTGGCGATTCGGCAAGGGCAGGGGCCGTGGCCCCCCGTCCCTACACGCTCGACAGCCGGTGCCCAAGCTTCTCTTTTTTCGTTTTCAGGTACTTCCGGGTCGAGTCGCTGGCGGGAATCTCGAGGGCGACCGTCGCTGACACGGCCAGCCCGTACCCCTGCAGCCCCACGAACTTACGGGGATTGTTGGTCAGCAGGCGCATCGTCTTGACCCCCAGGTCCGTCAGAATCTGGGCTCCGATGCCGTAGTCCCGCTGGTCCGCCTTGAAGCCGAGCCGCTCGTTGGCCTCCACCGTGTCGAAACCCTGGTCCTGGAGCGCGTACGCCCGAATCTTGTTCGCCAGGCCGATACCCCGACCTTCCTGGTTGAGGTACAGGAGCACTCCCCGGCCCTCCTGCGCGATGCGCGCCATGGCGGCATCCAGCTGGGGACCGCAATCACAGCGCTCCGAATGGAAGACGTCTCCCGTCAGGCACTTGGAGTGGACGCGGGCCAGCACGTCCCGGCCATCACTGATGTCGCCCCGTACCAGGGCCACGTGCGTCTTGTCATCAATGCCGCTCTCGTACGCGTGGATGGAAAAGGGTCCGAATCGGGTTGGCAGCGATGCCGACGCCACGCGCTTGACCAGTCGCTCGGTCCGCATGCGGTACTTGATGAGGTCGGCAATGGTGATCATCAGCAGACCGTGCTTGCGCGCAAACCGGGCCAGATCCGGCACGCGTGCCATGGTCCCGTCCCGGTTCATGATCTCGCAGATGACCCCGGCCGGATAAAGCCCTGCCATCCGGGACAGATCCACCGCGGCCTCCGTCTGACCTGCACGCACCATCACCCCACCATCGCGGGCTCGAAGGGGAAAGGTGTGTCCGGGCCGCGACAGATCCGCTGGCTTGGTCTTGGGATTGATAGCGGCCAGCACCGTCGCCGACCGGTCCGCAGCCGAAATGCCTGTGCTCACATGGTGCCGCGCCTCGATCGGCACACAGAAGGCCGTCTCGAACTGCGTCGTGTTCTTCTGGGCCACGAGCGGAATCTCCAGCTCGTCCAGCCGCTCGCCGGTCATCGGCAGGCAGATGAGGCCGCGCCCATGCGTTGCCATGAAGTTGATGACATCCGGTGTCACCATCTCCGCGGCAATGGTCAGGTCGCCCTCGTTCTCGCGCGATTCGTCATCCACCACGATGATCATCTTGCCGGCACGGATGGCCTCGACGGCCACATCGATGGGCGCGAACGGGCTCTTGCCGGTTCCCCGCTTACCGGGCACCTTCGCACCGCGCGCCCGGGTCGCGGCTTTCGCCACGCGCATCCCTGCGGGCGCCTTCGCCGCGCGCGCCATCTTCTTCGGCGGCGACTTCGCGCCAGAGGCCTTTGTGGACGGCTTGCCCTGCACCACCGTCTTCACCACCGCGCGCGCCGCCCGCCCGGTCGCTCGCGCCGGTGCCGCTGTCTTCTTGGATGTCACAACTCGTGTCCTCTAAATCCGGGGGTTGCCCGGGGTCAGCACCGCCAGAGCGCGGGCGACGTACTTGCCAATCATGTCGCATTCCAGGTTCACGGCATCACCGGGCACCAGTGTGCGAAGGTTCGTCTGCGTCCACGTATGGGGAATGATCATCACGCTGAACGTGGTGTCTTCCAGCGTCGCCACCGTCAGGCTGATACCGTCTACGGCAATCGACCCCTTGGGGACCAGCAGCGGCGCAAGGGCCGGAGGAAAGGCAATGGTCAGCCAGTGCGCCTCACCTTCCTCCCGCACCGACACCAGACGCCCCATGCCGTCGATGTGGCCCTGCACGAAGTGCCCACCAAAGCGCCCGTCCGCCCCCAGCGACCGCTCCAGGTTCACGACCCGTCCTGCACTGACGTGACCGATGGTGGTCACGCGCGCCGTTTCCGGACCGACATCCGCACTCACGGCGTCATCGCCCAGTTCGACCATCGTCAGGCAGCAGCCATTCACGGCCACGCTATCGCCAAGCGCCAGCGCCGGCGCCAGACTGGTGCGAATCCGGACGCGAAGCCCTCCCTCGCCTGACGTGACCGCCAGTATCTCGCCGACTGTCTCAACCAACCCTGTGAACATAACCCTCGATACTGACATCAGGTCCGCACACTTCGACGGTAGAGTCGAACAGTGCGGGCAGTGATGCCGCAAATGCCGGGGACACCCGCACGCCTCCTGGCCCGAACGCGGTGGGCGCGATGAAGGCCTGCACGTAGTCGACGACGCGCTCGCGCCAGGCCGCACCGTGCAGCTCCGGCCCCCCCTCGAGCAGCACGCTCTGAATCTCGAGTGGCACCAGGCGCGCCAGCGCGTCGCGCAGCGAGCCGTCTGCCCCGACCACCAGCGTCGCCCCCGTGGCCCGCAGCGCCTCCGCACGCGCACGCGCCGCCGGCTCGCCCTCCGCCGTCACGATGATGACCGGACCGCTCGCCAGCGTCGTGAAGACCCGCGCCGTGGGCGGCGTCCGCAGACGTCGGTCGAAGATCACGCGCGCCAGCGGACGCTCGCGGTAGACCTCGCGGACTGTCAGCAGGGGATCGTCCGCGAGCATCGTGCCAGACCCCACGGCCACGGCATCGACACGGGCCCGCCACTGCTGGGTCCGGAGGTTGGCCGGAGCGGCGGTGATGGCGGTGCGCACACCGGGAGTCGCTGCGACACACCCGTCCAGACTGGTGGCCGCCTTGGCAATGACATACGGGCGGCCAAGGGTCACCGCGGTGAAGAAGGGCAGGTTCAGCCGGAGCGCTTCGGTATGGCGAAGCCCCATGTCCACCACGATGCCGGCCTCACGCAGGCGGGTGACGCCACGTCCGCTGACGCGGGGGTCCGGATCCTCGACCGCCGCCACGACCCTGCGGATGCCGGCGGCCACGATGCGCTCGGTGCAGGGCCCTGTCCGTCCGGTGTGCGCGCACGGTTCGAGCGTGCAGTAGAGGGTGCCTCCGGACGCGCGCGTCCCCGCCTCATCAAGCGCCACCACCTCGGCATGTCGACCGCCTGCCGGTTCGGTCGACCCGTGCCCGACCACTGTGCCATCCACGCTCACCACGCACGCGCCGACGGCTGGGTTCGGCGTGGTGCGCCCCAGCGCGCGCGCCGCGAGGGTGAGCGCCCGATCCATCCATTGGACATCGGACTCCGGGTAGTCGCGGCTCACCGGGCCTCGAACAGCGCGTTCACGTAGTCCACAGGCGAGAACGGAATCAGATCGTCGATGCCCTCGCCGATGCCGACATAGCGGATCGGCAGCTTCAGGTCGTGGGCGATCGCTACGGCCACACCACCCTTGGCCGTGCAATCCAGCTTGGTCAGTACGATGCCGTCCACGCCAGCGGCCGCCATGAACTCGCGCGCCTGCGTCAGGCCGTTCTGCCCGACGGTGGCATCGAGCACGAGGAGCACTTCGTGCGGCGCACCCTCGGCGGCCCTGGCTGCCACGCGGCGCACCTTGTCGAGTTCGGTCATGAGGTTCACGCGGGTATGGAGCCGCCCAGCGGTATCCACCAGCACGATGTCACGCCCGCGCGCCTTGCCTGCGGAGATGGCGTCGAAGACCACAGCCGCAGGGTCCGATCCCTCCTGCGCACGAATGATGTCCACCCCGGCCCGCGTGGCCCAGACCTCCAGTTGCGCGACGGCCGCAGCCCTGAAGGTGTCCGCCGCACATACCAGCGGCGTGCGTCCGGAGGTCTTCAGCAGATTGGCCAGTTTGCCAACGGTTGTGGTCTTGCCCGTGCCGTTGACACCGACAATCAGGACGACATGGGGCCGCGCGCCTGTCGACAGCGGGTGCGCAGCCTCGGCCACCTCGAAAATGCGCAGAATCTCGGACTTCAGCGCAACCCGCAGACCTCCCTGCCCTCGTCCATCCCGCCGGATGGCCGCCACGATCTGCTCGGTCGCGGCCAGTCCGACATCGGCGCCAACCAGCAGTTCCTCAAGCGACTCGGTGGTGTCCGAGTCTGGCGCGGCGCCGCCCAGAGCCGAATCGTCGGCGCGATGAACGATGTCCTCGAGCTTCGCCACAATCGAGCGTGACGTGCGGCTGAGGCCTTCCTTGAGTCGATCGAAAAATCCCACAGTCCATTATCCTGCCTCGGCGCGCTGCGGCCGAAGCATCAGGTCGTAGAGCGCTCCACGAGGGTCCGTGCGGCCGGACAGCACCGCCGACACCTGTTCGGCAATCGGCAGTTCCACCCCATGCCTGGCGCCCAGTGCCAGCGCGGTCTCGGCAGTCCGCACGCCCTCGGCCACGCTCTTCATGCCGGCCAGCACGTCGGCCAATGCCCGACCGCGGCCCAGTTCGATGCCGACGCGACGATTCCGGCTCTGCGCGCCGGTGCAGGTCAGGACCAGATCCCCGAGTCCGGACAAGCCGGCCAGGGTCTCCCGGCGCCCACCCATCGCGCAGGCCAATCGGGACATCTCGGCCAAGCCTCTGGTGATGAGACCAGCCACCGCGTTGTGGCCCAGCTCGAGCCCTTCCGCCACGCCAGCGGCAATGGCGATGACGTTCTTCAGTGCTCCGCCGACCTCGACGCCGACCACGTCATCACTGCCGTAGAGCCTGAAGTACGGTGAGCGGAAGTCATCCTGGACTCGGGTGACCGCCTCCGCACTGCCGGAGGCCACGCACACCGCCGTCGGGAGCCCACGCACCACCTCCGCCGCGAAGCTCGGTCCCGACAGGACAGCGACGGCACTGGCCTGTGGCAGCTCCTGCGCCATCACGTCCGACATCCTGAACAAGGTGTCTCGCTCGAGCCCCTTGGTCGCCGAGACCACAATCGCGCCGGCCTCGAACGCGGGTGCCCCGCGGTGGAGGACGTCGCGGGTGCCGTGAGACGGCACGGCCGACACCACCAGCATGGAGCCCGTGAGCGCCTCGGAGAGATCGCCCGTCACCGTGAGCCGGTCCGGAAGCCTCGCACCGGGCAGATAGGTCGCGTTCTCGCGGCTCACCCGCATCTGTTCGACCAGCGCCGCATCCCGCGCCCACAGTTCCACATCGTGGCCGACGCGTGCCAGATGGACCGCAAGCGCCGTCCCCCATCCCCCTGCACCGAGCACGGCGACGCGGCCGGTCATGACCGCACTCCCAGCGCCCGCTCCGTTCCGGCCCGGAGCCGGGCGAGATTACCCCGATGTCTGAAGACAATCAGGCCCATGGCCACGCCCGAACCGACCTGGACCACGACAGGGTCGCCAAAGGACACACTGGCCACCATCAGTGCCACCGAGCCCACCACCGAGCCCGCCGAAATGAATCGGGTCACCGCCACCGTCACCACGAACACCACTGCCGCGACAGCCAGCGCCGCGGGCGCCACCAGCGCGAACACGCCGGCTCCGGTGGCGACGCCTTTGCCGCCGCGGAACCCGAGCCAGGGCGTGTACACATGGCCCAGCATCGAGGCCAGTCCGCCGATCACCGCCGCATCAGAGCCGGGCGCCAGGCCACGGGCAAGGCCGACGGCCGCGCATCCCTTGGCGGCGTCAAGGCACATGGCCGCGATCGCCCGCCCTGTCCCGCTCGTCCGGAGGACATTCGCGGCGCCGACATTGCGGCTGCCCACCAGGCGAAGGTCGATGCCTTTGCGTCGGGACAGGAGATGCGCGAACGGAATGGAGCCCAGCAGAAAGCCGCACGCCAGAATTGCCGCCGTCACCATCCCGCGTTTCTCCTGGACACCGGGCGTCAGACGCCCGCCAGCATGCGGCGCAACAGGTCGAGCGCGGCCTGGGACGCCTGGTACTTCACGATCTGCCGCTCGCCCATGAACAGCAGGGTTCTGGTCGAGGTGGCATCGGGTGTCACCACCGCCATCGCCACCGTGCCGACCGGCTTGAGGCTGGTGCCGCCCTGCGGCCCGGCAATCCCGGTTACCCCGATTCCGATGTCGACCCCACTACGCTCTCGCACGCCCTGCGCCATCGCCAGCGCCACCTCTTCGCTGACCGCGCCCTTCTCGGCAATCAGCGACTCCGGCACACCGAGCATCTCGACCTTGGCGTCGTTGCTGTAGCACACCGCGGACCGGTCCACGTACCGGGAGCTGCCCGACACATCGGTCAGGCGGGACGTGATCAGGCCGCCGGTACAGGACTCCGCCACGGCCACACGCAGCCGGCGCTGCGCCAGCATGGCGCCGACAACCTCCTCGAGCGACTTGCCATCGGTGCTGTACACGTCGCGACCCAGCAGGTCCTCGACCTGGTCGACGGCCACGTCCAGTGTCCGTTCCACGGCCCGGCGGTCCTCGGCACGGGCGGACACGTGGAGTTCGATCTGGCCTAACGCGGCCAGAATGGTGGCCTCGACCGGCACCGCGGCGCGGGCCCACTGGGCGTACAGGGGCTGCAGGGCCTCGTCTGTGTGCGACTCGGTGCGTCCCGTCATCTTCACCACGCGCCGATACAGCGTATGGCCAGCCGCCCGCGCGGCCAGTTTCTTCTCGACCACACGAATGAGGATCGGCTGCATCTCGCGTGGCGGGCCCGGCAGCAGCAGCACCGCCTTGCGGTCGACGTCGAGCCACAGGCCCGGGGCCGTGCCGTGCGCGTTCTGCAGCACATCGGCGCCGTCGGGCACCATGGCCTGGCGGCGATTGATGGCCGGCATCTCGACGCCGCGCGCGGCGAATCGCTGGCGGATGGCGTCGGTGATCTCGGTGCGCTCGCGCAGCGGGCGGCCCAGCACGGCCGCCGCCACGTCCCGTGTGATGTCGTCGTCTGTCGGGCCGAGACCGCCGGTCATCACGACCAGGTCGACACGCGAAAGCGCGTGCCGCAACAGATGCGACAGTTCAACCTTGTCATCACCCGCCACGCACTTGAACACGACGTCCACACCAAGGGCATTGAGCTCCTCGGTGACGATGAGCGAATTGGTATCGGTGCGCAGCGGCGTCAGCATTTCGCTGCCGACCGCGATGATCGCGGCGCGCCGGATGCCACCGGCGCTCACAGCCACCACCCCGGGAGCCACCACAGCCCGAGCCGCATCAGGAGATTCCCGTACACCCCGGCCATCGCGTCATCAGCCATCACGCCGAGGCCCCCAGGCAGCGCCTCGAAGCGATTCGCCGGATAAGGCTTGACGATGTCCAGCACCCTGAAGAGGAGAAACGCCACCAGCACGCCCCACGGGGAGATGGACGGAAGGGCCCAGAGCGTGATGAGCATCCCCAGCACTTCATCAATCACGACCGGCCCGGGGTCGCTACTGCCCAACTGGAGGCCGGCCTCCGTGGCCGCCCACCATCCGGCCAGGAACACGGCCACGACCACCCCGCTCTCCAGCAGTGGTGTGCCCCAGGACCGGAGCGCGTAGTAGACAGCCACGCCGACCACCGAACCAAACGTGCCAGGAGCGACCGGTATGAAACCGACACGACCGCACGTGGCGAACAGCAACGCGAGTTGACCCATGGCGCCTTTCAGGCCTGCTGACGCGCGACCACGCGCGTGCCGGCGACCCGATCATGAACGGCCCGGCGGTCCGGGC
>JAKFYA010000329.1 GCA_021731095.1 Acidobacteriota bacterium
ACGTTTTCTACGGAAAGGAAGGCGATATCATCGACGGACGGTATCGCGTGCTGAAGATTGGCGTGGAGTCGGCTGAGCTGGCGTACGTCGACGGCAGAGGGCGTCAGGCCCTTCGGCTGTCCGGACAATAGGAAGGGCCGACGGGGTTCAGAATGCACCACATGCAACGAAACGTTCTGCCAGCGCTCCTGGCGCTGGTGCTGATGACGCTGGTGGCCGCTGGCTGTGGCGCCGGCCGGTCGTTCGGCAAAGCCGACAAGGCGGCGCGCGCCGGCTCCTGGGATACGGCTGTCGACTATTACCGCAAGGCGGTTCAGCAGAAGCCTGGGAGCACAGAGTACAAGATTGCGCTTGAGCGGGCGATGATCAACGCGTCGCGCGCGCATCTCGATCAGGCGCGACTGTTCGAGGCCAGGGGCGATCTGGACGAGGCCCTGCGCGAGTATCGTGCCGCCAACTCTTTTGACCCGATCAGCCGGTCTCTTGCCACGAAGGTGCAGGAAATTGAACGGCGGGTCCGCGAGCAGCTCGAGTCCTCCCAGCCGAAGCCGTCGCTTCAGCAGATGCGCGAGAAAGCGCGCACGGCGGGTCCGCCGCCCCTGCTGAACCTGACCAATGTCCTGCCGGGCATCCGGTTCGTGAACACCAGTGTGCGCGACATCCTGAATTTCATCGGGAACGCGACCGGTATCAACGTCACCTACGACCGCGATTTCCAGGACCGCAGCTACACAGTGCAACTGGACAACGTGACGCTGGAAAGCGCCCTGAACCAGATTCTGTCGGCGAACCTGTACTTCTACAAGGTGCTCGACAATCACACCATCCTGGTCATTCCGGACAACAACCAGAAGCGGCAGGCCTACGAGGACCAGGTCATCCGGACCTTTTACATCTCGCATGCCGACGCCACGGAGCTGGCACAGCTGCTGACCACGGTCATCCGGCTGCCCGCGATGGCGGTCACCCCACGCATTGTCGCCAACAAGAGCGCGAACACGATCACGGTTGGCGCCACGGCCAATGTGGTGGCCATCATCGAGAAAATCATCGAGTCCAACGACAACCCGCGCGCCGAGGTGGTGGTGGACGTGCAGATTCTCGAGGTGAACCGGAGTCGGGCGAAGCAGTTTGGCCTGGACCTGGGCACCTACGCCATCAGTGGCGTGTTCTCACCCGAGCAGGACCCGCGTGGTACCTCGGGGACCGGCACGGCCACGACGGCCACCATCACGCAGCCCCCGTTCAACGTGAACTCGGTCAGTCGCGGCGTGAATACCGGCGACTTCTACCTGTCGGTGCCTTCGGCTGTGGTCCGGTTCCTTGAGACCGATACCGAAACGAAGCTCATCGCCAAGCCTCAGCTGCGTGGGTCGGAGGGGCAGAAGATCACGCTGAACCTCGGCGACGAAATTCCGGTGCCCGCCACCGTCTTCACGCCGGTCGCGCAGGGTGGAGCGAACATCAACCCGCTGACTTCGTTCAACTACCGCACCGTCGGCGTCGTCGTGGAGATGACGCCCCGGGTGACCTTTGACGACGAGATCATTCTGGAGCTGACCGTCGAGAGCAGTTCGCTCGGGCGATCCATCTCGATTGCCGGCCAGGACCTTCCGTCCTTCGGCAGCCGCAAGGTGGTGACCAAGCTCCGCCTGCGAGACGGCGAATCAAACCTGCTGGCGGGTCTGCTTCGTGAGGATGAACGAAAGATCCTGAAGGGCCTCCCGGGCATTCTGCGCCTGCCCATCCTGAAGCAGCTCTTTGCCGCAAACGACACTTCGGCGTCGCAGACCGACATCGTGATGCTGCTGACACCGCGACTGGTCCGGACCCACGAGCTCACGCAACAGGACGTCAGTCCCATCTACATCGGGTCCCAGCAGAACCTCGGCCTCGGTGGACCGCCGCCCCTGATTGCTGCGCCTGACGCACCGGACGCCACCCCCGCGCCGCCGGTCCAGTCGACGCCAGCGGCCGTGCCCGGACCGGCGCCGGTCCAGATCGCGCCGGTCGGGAGCAGCGCAAATCCTGTGACGCCCGCAGGCAGCGGCCAGACGGCCGGACTGACGACGCCACCTCCGGCGGCACCAGGACCGGCGCTGGTTCAGTTGACGCCGCCCGGGCCCGAGTTCAGGGTAGGCGGTGGCCCCTACACGGTGCCCATTTCAGTATCGAATGCGTCCCGGCTGTCTACGGTGTCGTTGACCGTCACCTTCAATCCGGCCGTGGTGCGGGTGCGAGGGGTCCAGGAGGGTGGCTTCATGCGGCAGGGTGGCGTGACGGCCCAGTTCACCCAGAATGTGGATGCGGCCGCAGGCCGTCTGGATATCGCGTTGGCGCGCGCGGCTGATCAGACCGGCGCCTCAGGTGTGGGCCTGCTGTCGGCCGTACTCTTCGATGCCATTGCGCCAGGGGCGGCGAACATTTCCGTCGCGGGTTCGGCCGCTGCGCCGGGTGGGGCGGCCGTGTCCCTGCAATTCGCACCGACGGCGGTGACGGTGAAATAGGTGCGCCTGTCCCGCGGCTATACCTTCGTCGAGTTGCTGATCGTCACAACGGTGCTGATGGTCCTGGCCTCGGCCGTGCTGCCGCTGACGCGCATCACCATGCAGCGGCAGAAGGAGATCGAACTCCGGCGCTCCCTGCGCGAGATGCGGAGCGCCATCGACAAGTTCAAGGACGGCGTCGACCAGGGGAGGATTCCATCCAGCGCCGTTGAGGCAGGTGGGGAAGGCTATCCGCCCAGCCTTGAGGCGCTGGTCGAGGGCGTGAGCGCGGCGGGTGATGCTTCCGCCAGGAAGCTGAAGTTCCTCCGTCGGATTCCGGTTGATCCGATGACCAACGACATCGACTGGGGGCTGCGGGCCTACGGCGATGCGCCGGACGCCACCCGCTGGGGTGGGAAGAGTGTGTTCGACGTGTATTCGAAGAGCGAGGGTGTCGGGCTTGATGGCACGAAGTACCGTGACTGGTAAGCGAGGCTGGCCGCGCGCAGGCGGCTTCACACTCATCGAGTTGATGGTCGTGATGTCGCTCATCGTCCTGCTGGCGAGCGTGGGTCTGGCCACCTACGCCAACAGCGTCACGCACTCGAAGGAGGCGGTCCTGAAGGAGGACCTCTTCCGGATGCGCGATGCCATCGACCAGTACTACGCCGACAAGAACAAGTATCCCGACTCGCTGGATGCGCTGGTCTCGGAGAAATACCTGCGGGCAGTGCCGCTGGATCCCTTCACCAAGAAGGCCGAGTGGACGACCGAGATGTCCGAACCGGAGGCCGCGAACCCGACGGCCGCGCCGGGCGTTTACAACGTCAAGAGCATGGCCGAGGGTGTGGCCATGGACGGATCGAAATACTCGGACTGGTAATTCGGGGCGACGTCTGAGGCGCGGTCTGCGCGGGTCCTGCCGGCGGTTTTCCCCACCCGTCCTCGACGCCAGGAGCATCTGTCACGGGTGAGGCGTCTAGGCGGCGGGCGGGGATGCCCCTACCGCCGTCACCCGCGCCGTTGGCGCGAACAGAACCGCTACGGCGTGCCGGTCAAGCCAGTCACGAGAATCTGGGTCGTGGTGCTGGCGGAGCGACCATCTGTCGTCCTCACACCGACCGTGACGGTCTTGGGGCCATTCTGTGATGCACCACCCGTGAATGCATGACTGGTGGTATTGCCGGATGTCCTGACGGTGCCTGAGTTGTCCCCGAAATCCCACGTATAGGACTCGACCAGCGGGGCGTCCGTCGTGGGTGTCACGGCTGCGGTGAAGGTCCAGAGCACTGCGTTCTGCGCAGGGGCTGTCACCGTCGATGGGGTCCCCGCGGATGGCACGGGACTGAAGCTCACCGCGAGTGGGGTCGCAGCGGCCCGTGGCGTGATGTTCAGGACCACTGTGGCGGTGGTGGACTGGCCGTTCACGTCGGTCGCTCTCAGCGTGGCGGTGAAGGGGTTGGCGCTGTTGTAGGTGCGCACAACGGTGCTCGGGCTGTCCAGGCTGCCGAGGCTGGTGGCGGCACCGTCTCCGAAGTCGAGGCTGGAACTGACCAGGGCGGTCGAGGTGGCGCCTTTGGTCGCGGTGAAGGTCACAAGGGCGCCAACGGTCTGGGAGCAACTGGTCCCGGCGCTCCCGCTGCCCAGGCACGTCAGCGTGACGGCGGGGGTTCCGAGAATGGTGACCACGGCTCCGGTCGCGGTGGTCTTGCTGCCGGCCGAGGCGGTGATGGTGGTTTCGACGGCGGTCGTCAGCCGGACGGTGGCCTCACCGTTCGCACCCGTGGTCGCAGAGACGGCGCTCAGGGTGCCGCGGTTGGCGGAGAAGGTCACGGGCACGCCGGTCACCGGGCTGCCGTTGGCCGCCAGCACCAGTGCGATGACGTCGACCGTCCCACCCGTGGCCGGAACGCTGGAGGGGTTGGCGCGGATGCTCACAGTCTCCGTCGCAGCGGCGCCAATGGTGAAGGTCAGGAGATTGGTCGCGGTTGCACCCTGTGCAACGGTGCCTGAGCCGGCGGAGCCGGACGTGGCCCGCACTTCGGCGGTACCCGAGCTGTCCCCTGCGTAAAACGTCGTAATGGCCAGACCGTTGCGGGTCTGGACCTCAATCGGGTCGACGCGTCCAAGTGAGGTCGTGAACCTGACGGTCGTGCCGTTCTGGACGGGCTGCCCGCCCTTCTCCAGAATCACCGCCGTGATCTCGGTCGCTCCGCCGAGGGCCAGAATGCGCGTCGCGGCGCTGAGGGAGATGGCCGATTCACTCGGGGCAAACAGCGGAAGTCGATCGCATGCGCCCAGCAGCAGGGCGAGGCACAGGCAGATGAGGGCGCGTAGGCGGATGGTCATCAGGTCAGGTCCTGCCATGGTACGTGGCGGATCCTAGGTGGTCAAGGCAAGCCCGTCAATGACGGCATCGTGAAATGCGGCCCGCATCGCCTGCAGACCGTCTCGGGGGCCATCCGGATGCAGCCGGTTCGTGAGCAGCACGATGTAGAGGTCCTGCTCGGGGTCGATCCAGAGCGAGGTGCCCGTGAAGCCGGTGTGACCGAACGCACGCGGGGACAACCGGGTTCCGCACGACGAGGTGGGGAGCATGGTGTCCCACCCCAGGGCGCGGGAGCTGCCCGGAATGTCGGTCCGTTTCGAGACGACCTCCGCCAGAAGGCCGGGGGACACCACGCCAGGGTGACCGGCCAGCCCCTGAAGGACATGCCTGGCACAGGCACCGACCGCCGAGGCGGTGCCGAAGAGTCCGGCATGCCCGGCCACGCCACCCAGTGCCTGTGCGTTGGCGTCGTCGACGACGGCTGGCCCGTGGGGAAGGCGAGCATGTCCCGCGATACCTGGCGCAGTGAGGGGTGCCCAGACCGGGGGCGGTGAGAACCGGAGGTGTTCACCGGGCGCCATCACGGCCGCCAACGCCTCGAATCCGTGCGCCAGAGAGGTTCCGAGGCGATCCTCGATGAGAAACCCCAGAAGGAGGAAGCCGAGATCGCTATAGACCGAGGCCGTGCGCGGGACATAGTCCAGCGCCTCTGTGCAGATCGCCGCCTCGAAGGCACGCCGACCCACGCAGGTCTCGAAATAGCGACGGTGGGCCGGCAATCCACTGCAGTGTGCCAGCAGGTCCCGGAGCGTGACGCCTGCGCGCTCGGCACCCGTCCAGCCCGGGATCCACCGCGACACCGGTGCATCCAGCGCCAGATCTCCGCGTTCCACGAGCTGTACCAGGAGAGGCGTGGTGGCCAGCACCTTCGTCAGCGAAGCCAGGTCGAAAATCGTGTCCGGGCGTGTGGGGGGCGACGACTGGTCGTAGGTGAGCTGGCCAACCGCCTCGCGCCACATGACGCCGTCTCCGCGGCCCACCTCCGCCACCGCGGCTGGAAACACCCTCCCGTGTCGGCCACCCCGCAGGAGCGCGCGCGCCCGGTCGAACATGGCCTACTCGCCCGGCTGGTCGCCGAGCAGCGCCTTCAGCCGGGGTTCGATGTCTTCTCCCAGAGCGACCCGCATGGAGTCGTGGGCCTGGCGGATGCGGGTCAGGGCCTTGGCGTAGGGCAGCGAGGCCTGCTGCATGACGATGGCCGCCTTCACATTCCAGCGGGCGCGGCGAAGCAGCTTGTCTGCCGCCTCGGCATCTATGCCGGTCACGATGTTCACGATCCGTCGGGCTCGCTCCTTCAGCTTCTCGGAGCCCGGGTGGACGTCAATCATCAGGTTGCCGTAGGTCTTGCCGATGCGGACCATGGCGGCGGTGGTCAGCATGTTAAGCACCAGCTTGGTGGCCGTGCCGGCCTTCAGGCGGGTGGACCCGGCAATGATCTCCGGTCCGACACCCGGCGCAATGGTGAGATCCACGAACATCTGCAGGTCGGTGCGGGGATCGCACGTGACGAAGATGATCCGTGCGCCCGCCTTCCGCGCACTGGTCAGGGCACCTCGCACGAACGGCGTCATGCCGCTGGCCGACACGCCGATGACGATGTCTTTCCGCGTCGGGTGGACCCGGGTCATGGCCCGGGACCCCTCTTCGAAATGGTCTTCCACGCCGTCTTTCGGGGTGAGGATTGCGGTGCGTCCGCCGGCCATGATCGCCTGCACGAGGGCCGGGTCGGTGCCGAATGTCGGAGGCATCTCCGCTGATTCCAGCAGGCCCAGCCGGCCGCTGGTCCCGGCACCCACGAACAGGATGCGCCCGCCTTTGCGGAGCGCCTCGACAATCAGCTCCACGCCGGTCGCGATGCGCGCCCGTTCCTTCTGGACGGCCAGCAGCATTCGCCGATCTTCGGCCAGCATCAACTCGACGATCTCGTCCGACGACAGCTTGTCGAGGGCGAGCGACGACGGGTTGATCGCTTCCGTGGGCAGCGACTGGAACTTCAGGCGGTGGGGCATCGGCTCCTCGAGGTTAGCCTACAATTCTACTGGCGGTGACTTCCAGTTCTGCAGCCAGCATCGACGCATATCTCACGCACCTCACGGTCGAGCGGCGTCTGGCTGCCAATTCCGTAGAGAGCTACGCCAGAGACCTGGTGCTGCTGGCCCGATTTGCCGAGGGCCAGGGCGGAGATGTGGCGGCGCTGTCGCGCCAGGACCTGGAACGTCTCGTTCGCGAGTTGATGGGTGAAGGGCGGTCACCCCGGTCGGTGGCACGGGCTGTGGCCGCCTTCCGAGGCCTGTACCGGTTCCTGATGCTCGACAGCCGGGTGCAGACCAATCCGGCCGATGATCTCCACGCGCCCAAGGCCTGGAAGACTTTGCCCCGGTGCCTCTCGGTCGAAGAAGTAGACCGCCTCATCGCCCAACCGGACATCAGCACCTCGCGCGGCTTGCGCGACAGGGCCCTCATCGAGCTGCTCTACGCCACGGGCATGCGCGTCTCCGAGCTTGTCGGGATTCGACCCCCGGATATCAACCTGGAGGCGTCGTATCTGACGTGCACCGGCAAAGGCGACAAACAGCGGATTGTACCAATTGGCGACCAGGCGGCCACCTGGGTACGGCGATATGCGCGTGAGGCCCGGCCGGCGCTGCTGGGAACGCGCACCAGCCCCCGACTGTTCGTCAATGCACGGGGCGGCGGTGTGGGGC
>JAKFYA010000457.1 GCA_021731095.1 Acidobacteriota bacterium
GGTCACCAACCTGGTCACGCAGTCCTCGAACTTCGGCGATCAGACCGAGGTGTTCAATGGCGTGGACCTGACCATGAACGCCAGGTTCGGCAAGGGCGGACTCTTCCAGGGCGGTCTGTCGACCGGCCGCACGACGACCAACAACTGTTACGCGAACAGCCGACCAGACCTGACGCCGGCGGGGTACGCAGCAGGCACGCCACGGAACGACGACTTCTGCGAGATCGCGCCGCCGCTGTCGGCGCAGACTCAGGTGAAGTTCTCGGCGTCCTATCCGCTGCCCGGCAAGATTTCCGTGGCGGCGGTCTACCAGCACCTGCCCGGCTTCAACCCGCTCGCGCAGGTGGTCTACCTGAATACACAGATTGCCCCGGCCCTCGGTCGCAACCTCGCGGCTGGCGCAGCCGGCACGGCGGTCATCAACACGCTGCCGGCCGGACAGCTGTATGAGCAGCGGCTGAACCAGGTGGATGTCCGGTTCACAAAGCTGTTCGAGTTTGGCAAGGCGAAGATTCAGGCCAAGTTCGATGCTTATAATCTGCTGAATGACTCGACGATTCTGCTCGGGGTGAGCCGCTTCGGCCCGACCTGGCGCAATCCGTCGCAGTTCCTCGCGCCCCGCATCTTCAAGCTCGGCGCGCAGATCGACTTCTAGTCGGTCACGACGTATCACGACAGCCGGCCGCCGCGCGTATGCGGCGGCCGGTGTGTGTCTGAAGAGGGAAACGCAGAATGGAGAAGTCGATGTCGCGCGGACGTGCCGCGCTGTTGGTGATGGTGGGTGCACTTGTCGGCGCGCTTGGCGCCACGCTGGTCATGACGTCGGTGTCGGCGCAGGATAGCCGGGTCAAGAAGCCCTACGTCAGGCTGACGACGCCACGCGTGCTCCCGATTGATCCGAAGGACTTCACCGAGGAGCAGAAGGCTGCCGTCGGGACTGGCACACCGAACCTGAATTTCCGCACCGCGCTCTATGAGCCGGAGTTGGGCAAGCGGTGGTGGAGCTGGCTGACCTTTGTCTGGAACCCGGATCCCCGCAAGGGCGCAGCCCTGACGCTCTACGACAAGGAGCTGGTCATCCTGCGCGTGAACTATCTGTGCCACGACGACTGGGTCTGGGGGCAGCACGTGCCGATTGCCAAGCGGAATGGCCGGACCGATGCAGACATCGACCGCATTCCCGCAGGACCAGAGGCGTCCGGGTGGAACCAGAAGGACCGGGCGTTGCTGCAGGCCGTGCAGGAATTGCACGAGGACTACTTCATCAGCGACCAGACCTGGGCAGCGTTGTCAAAGATCTACGACACGCGCCAGATGCTCGACCTCATCTTCACGGTCGGCAACTACCACCTGAACGCGATGTACACCAACAGCGTCGGGATGCCGTACCAGCCTGGGTTCGGCGGGATTCCGGCCACCGTGGCCGGACGCCGCTAGCGAAGTCGGACGATGCCGCGGCGGACGGCCGCCATCACGGCCGCCGTCCGGTCCGTCACCTCCAGTTTCCCGAAGATGTTGCGCAGGTGGGCGTGGACCGTGTCCTCGCTGATACGCAAGGTGGCGGCAATGTCCTTGTTGGAAGAGATACCGTCGGCCAGCACGCGCAGGATTTCGGCTTCCCGGGGTGTGAGTTCGGGCTGCGCCGAGCGTTCGGCCAGGCGCGATGCCACCGGCTCCGGCATCGGACGTCCTCCCGCATGGACCTCCCGAATGACTCCGATGAGGGCTTTCGAAATGGTGTCCTTCAGCAGGTACGTCGCCGCTCCCGCCTTGAGAGACTGATAAATATTCTCGGCGTCCGCGTGCACCGTCAGCACGATGATCCGCGCGGTGGGCGAGGTGGTCCGAATCCGGCGGATGGCGTCGATGCCGTTCAGCCCGGGCATTTCGAGGTCCATCAGCGTGATGTCCGGCTGGTGCCGGGCATGCTGCTCCACAGCCTCTTCGCCAGTGCCGGCCGAGGCGACGACCGTCATGTCGTCGGTCAGACTGATGATGAGCTCGAGTCCTTCACGGACGACAGCGTGATCATCGACGCAGAGGATGCGGATGGGCATGGGTTACCGTACGCGGGGAAGGGGCGCCGAGGTTTCGATGACCGTGCCGGTGGCGCCACTGGCGCACTGGAACGTCGCGCCGATTTGTTGCGCTCGTTCGCGCATGGTGGTCAGTCCCCACTGGCGTCCGGAATGGTGGGCGACTTCCGTCTCGTCAAACCCATGGCCATCGTCGCGCACGCTGAGGGTGATGCTGTCCGGCGCGTAGCGCAGACCCACGCTGAGGGTCGAGGCGCGACCGTGACGGATGGCATTGGCCATCGCTTCGTGGCCGATCCGGAGCAGGTGCTCCTCCACACGCGGGTCGCATGGAGTTGGCACGCCCTCAACCGTGAGTGCCATCGCCACGGTCGTACCTGCGGAGATGGCCGTTCCGGCGTCACGCAGCGCCGCGGCGAGGTCCTGTCGTTCAAGCGACTGCGAGCGCAGGTCCCAGATGGACAGGCGCGTCTCGCGGATGTAGTGCTCCAGATACTCGCGGGCGCGATCGAGCTTCTGCTTGAGCGTGTCAGAGCCCGGTGCCAGCGTTTCCGACAGGCCGTGGAGCTGCAGGGCCACACCCACCATGCCCTGCAGCAGGGTGTCGTGGATTTCACGGCCCAGCCGGGTCCGCTCCGCCAGGACCATGGCGTATTGATGCCGGACGCGCCGAAGCCGCAGCCGCCAGATGAGGGCCACCGCCAGCACCGTCAGACCCGCCAGCGCGAGGGAAAACCACGGACGCTGGTAGAACGCCGGCTCGACGGTCAACGCGAGGGGTACCGGACTTTCGCTCCACTCGCTGCCATCATGACTGGCCGCGACTCTGAAGCGATATTGCCGTGGGGGGAGGTTCGTGTAGACCGCGCGGCGGGCGGTTCCCGCATGCACCCAGTCCCGGTCGAAACCCTCCAGCATGTACCGGAACTGGAAGCGTGGCGGCGCCACGAAGGTGAGGGCCGTGTAATCGATCTGGATGCGGGACGTGTCAGCGGGCAGCGTCAGCGGGGCCGTTGCGCCCATCGGCCTGTCGTTGATCGTGACCTGTTCGATCCGTACCGGGGGGCCGGGCCTCGGCCGAACGCTGCCTGGACTCACCTGCGCCAGGCCACCATGCCGGGCAAAGGCCAGTGCGCCGTCTGGCGTCCGGATGGGTGGGGTGACCACAAACGACTCCCGGATACCTTCGGCGGCGCCAAACAGCGAGTACTGCGGACGGTAGGTGCCGTCACGCGCGGCGCGGTCGAATTCCGCCATCGGCAGGCGCAACAGGCCCGCCAGCGTGGCCACCCAGATGGCCTCCCGGCCGTCGTCGAGCAGCGCGGCGACCATGAGTCCCGCCAGTCCGCTGGACTCGCCGAGCGTCGTGAAGCGCGCTCCGTCGCGACGGCTGAACCCGTTGAGGGTGCCAACCCAGAGGCGATGGTGATGGTCTTCCTGAATGGAGGTCACCCGGCCGGCGCTCAGTCCGTCAGCCGGTCCGAACAGTTCGAATTGTCCATTCCGGAACGCCGCCAGACCTCCGCCCCAGAAGCCGATCCAGACCGTGCCGGCCTCGTCCGTGTGCACCACACTTGGTCGGCGCCCGGCGAGCGGCCCCGTGGCGCCGATGTCCGTCAGCACGCCGCCCTGCAGGCGATGAAGGCCGCCGAATTCTGCCAGCCAGAGGGTACCGGTCGGGTCCGTGGTCATCGAGACGACCCGATTGAGCGGAGGCGCACCTGCGAGCACGACGGGCGTCAGGCGCCCGTTGGTCAACGTGGCCAGGCCTTTCGTGGTCGCAACCCAGAGCACGGACCCGGAGGCGTGCAGGGCCGTCACGATGGGAGCGGGAAGCCCATCCGCCTGCCGGTACCAGCGTGCGCCCACGGGGCTCTGCTCGTGAAGGCCCACCGACGTGCCAGACCAGATGGTGCCGTCGGTTCGTGTGGCGACGGCGAAGACATCATGCCCGTCCAGCACGTTCCTGATCGGGCTCGGTCGCCTGATGGTCAGGGCGTCCAGGCCGTCGACCGTTCCAATCCAGATGTTGCCTTCACGGTCCTCGAAGAGCGCGGTCACGCGGGAGTTCGTCAGACCATCCTGCTGAGTCAGCAACTCGGCGCGGGCTGCCATCCCGTCACCGCCCCGGAGCGCCAGCAACCCATCCGGAACCGACAGCCAGAACTGGCCGGACCGGCTGCGAAGCGCCACGGGCTGAACCGATGGATCAATCCGCGCAAAGGCGGCGCGCATGATGTTCGCCGGGATCGCCAGGGCCACAGCGGGACCGAACGGCGTCAGGGGACTGGCGTGCGGTACAGGCACGAACCGGTCGCTACCCGCACTGAACCGGAAGATCCGGGCCTGACTGGCCACCCACAGATCGCCATCGCGATCCTCGTAGATCAGATCCACGGCGGCTTCTGGCACGCCGTGAGTCAGGCCCACGCGCTCCCAACGGCCACCCACCAGCCGTGACAGGCCCCCGAAGCCCGATGCCCAGACCACGCCGTGCCTGGTTTCGACAAACTGTCGGATGGCCCCTTCCGGCAGTCCATCCCGCACCGTGAAGTGCTGCAGCGTGCCGTTCTGGAACCGGGAGACGCCTCCCAGGTTGCCGAAGCCGATCCACAGACTGCCGTCACGCCCGGTGTGCAGGGCAGTCACGGGGCGCTGGGGCAGGGCCGGGCGTCCCAAGGTCTCCCATCGCACGAACTGCTGGCCGTCAAAGCGGACGAGGCCGCCAAGAAAGCCGACCCACATGTACCCGTCCCGGTCCTGGGTAATGGCGTAGACCCCTGACGGTTGCACCGGGTCTCCGAAGTCGGTCCAGGCCGTATGGGTAAATCCACCGACAGGGCCGCCCGTCGGCGCTGACGTGGCCGGACGAGCCCAGCCCAGCGTCACGACACAGGCAACAACGGTGATGGCGACAGCGTGACAACAGCGCATGGTGGCGAGGGAAGGATGGTAGCCTACCCGGCACCGGTGGCGCCTGCTGTACCCCGAAAAGGCGATTGAGTGCCTACGGGTTGAGCCGTAAGCTTCACCGCGTCCAATCGGGCCACTCTGGCCCAGTCTCTCGAGGTTTCCGTGACGAGACGTCTGTTCTCGCGGCAGGTCGCCAGCACTGCCGCTCTGCTTCCGGTCCTGCTCCTGTCCGGCGCTTCTTTGATCCGTGGCGCTGACCGCACGCGCGGGGCAGGGGAGTGGGTCGACTATGCCGGCGATACGCTGGCCCAGAAGTATTCGCCGCTGAATCAAATCAACAAGACCAACGTCAAGGACCTGAAGGTGGTCTGGCGCTGGGCCTCGCCAGATGTCGACATCCAGAAGTCGAACCCGCTGTGGCGCGCGTCCCGCTACGAGGACACGCCGCTCATGGTTGGCGGCGTGCTCTATACAGGGACTCCGCTCGGCATCATCGCGGCGCTCGACCCCGGGACCGGCCAGACCCGGTGGACCTTCAATCCCGAGAGCTACAAGGCGGGCAAGCCGCATAGCGTTGGTTACACCGTCCGCGGTCTGGCCTACTGGACCGACGGCCGTGAGGAGCGCATCCTCCATGCCGCCACCGACGGGTACCTCTTCTCCCTGGACGCCAAGACTGGCAAGCCCGACGCGGCCTTCGGCACTGGCGGCAAGGTCGACCTGACGGAAGGGCTGCCGCAGGCGGTGCGCGCCACCAACTTCACCGGACGGCGCGCCATCATCGCCGGCAACCTGGCCATCGTCGGCAGTGCCATTCAGGACGCACAGCCAGGCAAAGAGCACCTGTCTCCCAAGGGCAATGTCAAAGCGTTCGATGTCCGGACAGGCAAGCTGGTCTGGACCTTTCACAACATTCCGGAGAAGGGCGAGTTCGGCTACGAGACCTGGCTTGAGAATTCAGCTGAACGCACCGGCAATGCCAACGCGTGGGCGGGCATGGCGTACGACCCCGCTCTCGACTATGTCTACGTCCCGACCTCTGCACCGGGCCACGACTACAACGGCAGCCTGCGTCCCGGGGACAATCTGTTCTCCGACAGCCTGCTCTGCCTCGAGGCCAAGACCGGCAAGCGGGTGTGGCATTTCCAGGTGATCCATCACGACCTGTGGGACTACGACATCACCATGCATCCGAACCTGGCGGATGTGACGGTGGCCGGGAAGAAGACACAGGTCGTGGTCGGCATCAGCAAGAACAGCCTGGTCTTTGTGCTGGACCGCAGGACCGGCAAGCCTATCTGGCCCATCGTCGAGACCAAGGTGCCGCAGTCGACCGTGGCCAACCGTGAGCGGACCTCGCCGACCCAGCCCATCCCCTCGAAGCCGCCGGCTCTCGATCACATCGGCAGCACGCCCGACAACGTCATCAACTTCACGCCGGCGCTGAAGGCGAAGGCCCTTGAGCAGCTCAAGCAGCTTGAGTTTGGTCCGCTGTACACGCCGCCCTCTGAAAAGGGCACGCTGAAGGTGCCCGGCTCGCTCGGGGGTGCCAACTGGGGTGGCTCAGCCGTGGACCCAGAGACCGGGATCCTGTATGTGCCCACGCGCCTGACGATGGATGTGCTGAAAGCCCGGTTTCCGGAGCTGGTGCCTGGAACAGCGCCGCCAGCGCCGGCGGCGCCAGGCCCGAATCTGAATGCGCTGCTGTCGGTTGATGGACTGCCCCTGATCCAGGCGCCCTATGCGCGGGTCACGGCCATCGACCTGAACAAGGGCGAGCGGCTCTGGATGAAACCCGTCGGAAATGGTCCCCGCAACCATCCGGCGCTCAAGGACCTGAATCTCCCGCCGCTCGGTGACGCCATCCTCGGCGGCGCGCCGCTGGTCACCAAGTCGCTGCTCTTCGTGGGCGTGACCTACACCTTCGTGAATGGCCTGCCCAATCCCACTCCATGGGAAAAGTGGAACGACCCGGGATTCCAGAAGAAGGTGATGTACGTGTTCGACAAGGCCACCGGCGCGATACTGCACGTGGTGGAGGCGGAGGGGCGCTCGTTCTCGGCTCCGATGACTTACATGCACAAGGGCACGCAGTATCTCGTCGTCGCTTCGGGCAATGGTGAGGAATCCGAGCTGGTCGCCTACGCCGTACCAGGCGCAGTCCGGAATTGAACTGAACGTGTTGACAGGAGGGGTGCTCGTGCGAATGAAGCGAAGTGCGTTGCTCGTTGCCGCGATGGCGATGCTCTGTCTGCCCAGTGGTCTTCGGGCCCAGTCGGCCACCACGGCGGCCATTGCCGGCGTGGTGAAGGACACCAGCGGTGCCGTGTTGCCAGGTGTGACGGTGGAAGCCGCCAGCCCGGCGCTCATCGAGAAGGTCCGCTCCGTCGTGTCAGACGCCAATGGAAACTACAAGCTGGTCGACCTGAGGCCCGGTTCGTACTCCGTGACGTTCTCGCTTCCCGGTTTCAGCACGTTCAAGCGTGACGGTCTGGATCTGACGACCGGCGTCACGGTGAACATCAATGCCGACATGAAGGTGGGGTCCCTGGAAGAGACCATCACGGTCACGGGCGCCACGCCGGTCGTCGACATCCAGAACGTCCGCACGCAGACCGTGCTCTCGCAG
>JAKFYA010000127.1 GCA_021731095.1 Acidobacteriota bacterium
CAAGCCGACGCCAACAGGCAGAAGTGCAGCAATGAAGGCCGGACCGAATGGTTCCGGCCTTTCTTGTTCCTCCGTCAATCCACTCCGCCCGCTCTGTGATGTCCCCCGGTCTTCACTAGCACCGGGTTGCGGTCGGTCGAATGGTTCAAGCGCCACGGCTTGAGACGAAGAGCGCTCAGGAGGAACTCGCGGCGAGGATCTCGGTTCGACGGGGCGTCGTGCTGGCGGGCTGGAATTGTCTCTTCGGCGAGAAAATTCGGCGGTGTCCGGAGCTGGCCGGCGACTCAGGGGCTGACAGTGTCAGCGCTGCCAGGCGGCGACCACGCGGGTAATGGCGACGACGGCCTCCGCGTCAACCATCCCGGAGGGGCTCAGGCCGCGTCGGATCATCGCCGCAAGATGGTGCAGACCTCCCGCGTGCCACCGCACGCTGTGCAACGCCCGTCGGCCGATTGAGCGAAGCGGAACAGCACGGTATGCTGCGTCCGTCGGCCGGATATTTGGACATCAAGGCCGGACTACTACTCGTTAGCCAGACCACGAACGCCTTCTCCTTCGGCTCGACACGCGTAGGGTGTCAGATGATCATCTTCAACATCATCGGCCTTGTCATGCTGGCGATCGGCTTCGGAATGTCCTTTGGCGTTGGCAGCGTCGGGGGCCTGACCGGAGAAGGGCCGCTGATGATCGTGGCTGGGCCGCTACTCATCGTGTCAGGCATCTGGCACCGCATGAGTCTCGGTGCGTCGGCATGGTTCCGCCCGAGGGCCGGAGGCAGCCTCTTCTTCGCGCCAGTCTGGCTGTGGGGCGTGATCTGGTCTGTCTTGGGCGTCGTATATACCCTTCAGGGGCGATGAGTCGCAGGAGTTCGCGGACGCCAGGCGAGGGCCTCAGATGTGCGCAACAGGCTCGCTAACCTGCGCATGAACCCGGCGGCGTTCACCGTCTGTGGCATTCTGGCGCCGCTGGTTATGCACCGTCCATTAGGCGGACAACAAGCAATCACTCGTCGGTCGAAGAGGTTCTGTTGTGTTACGTAAACTGTTTTCGCGCAGGACAAACCACCGGGCTGCAACGTCGAACTCTGGCGAAAGTTTGATCGAGGCCGCGACGAATGGGGATCTGGACGGCGTAGATCAGGCGTTGGCGGCCGGTGTCGACGTGAATTGTGGTGCGTCGAACGGCGCCACAGCCCTGATGGCAGCTGCCCTGAATGGTCATGACGCGATTCTCCAGCACTTGCTCTCGCGCGGTGCTGACCTGACCGTGCGTGACGAACTTGGGAGCACGGCGCTTCACTGCGCGTGTCTGCACGGTACGCCGAAAACAGTCGAGTTGCTGATGGCGGCCGGTGGCAATGTGACAGCGCACGACAAGAAGGGACACCCACCGTTCTTTGACACAGTCCACTTACAGAATCTCCCCGTACTCCGACTACTGACGAACAAGGAGTCAGTATGCTTACGAAATGATGAAGGGGCGACGCTACTCCAAGTGTCTGCCGCTCTTGGGAAGTTTGAAGTGCAGCGTTTCTTGGCTGAGAGTGGCGCCGATCTGGAGACAAGGAACCTCGGGGGCGAAACGCCGCTCCTAAGTGCCCTCTCCCACAGCCAGGCTGCGGCTGCAACGTATCTGCTAGACAGAGGCGCAAACCCTCACGTCATGGATGCAACGGGTGCATCGGCCCTTCACCATGCAGCGTGGGGTGGTCTCGTCCGGCTCTGTGAAAGGCTAATCAGCTGCGGGCTCGATCCGAACGCGGCAGATTCAAGTCGGCAAACACCGCTTCACATTGCGGCGGCTAAGGGCTTCCCCACGATTCAGCAGATCCTGATTAATCATGGCGGCAGTTCAATGCTGAAGGATGACATGGGCAAGACGGTCGGCGACCTCGAACAGGAGGCGGTCGGCCAGAGGCGAATGACGGAGGAGCTTCGCTTGCTACGAGCCCTTCCGGCCGCAATCTCGCTTACTGATATGTACCAGCTCAGCGTGTTGTTCAATGAGAGGGCAAATGCTAGCGGGGTCGAAGAGGAGAACCTATCGCACCAAGTCAGGTTTGTGCTCGATGACCTGGTACACGCTTACCAAACGGATCCGGACCGTGCGGGCCTCAACCCAGCGATGGTCGCGCCGATCTTGGAAGAAGTGGAACGGATTCACTCAGGTGAGATCTTCTAACTGGACAGTCGTACGCTGACTGACACCGCACGGATCCGACTTGAGAAGCTCCTTCGATAGAGTCGACACGTCCGCTTGTCAGCCGGAGCTGTCCGATCCCCTGAGCGGCCCGCGGAAGATCCGGGCGTAATGCCTTCATGCCGTCTGCGTCTGTGTGGTTCCCGATGAGGCTTCAAGCGCACAGTCCTTCGGCGGGCGATGCTATCCCCCGCAGGCTCACGCCCGCGATGGTCCCAGAAGGCCGGTACCTTGAGTGCGGTGCTGTTGATGACGACTGGGGCGCGCTTCGCTTTGAAGGCACCTAGAGTAGGCCTCGCCACTGCTCCAGACGCCGAGTCATCAGGAGAAGTCGATGGCACATCCTGTCCTGTGCTTCTGCCCCTATCTGCCTTTGACGAGTTCCGTTGAGTGTGCCGACTGGGAGATAGGCCCTGTCAGCTCGTTTGAAGGCCGATGGGCCGACGCCCTCTTTGAGATACAAGCGAAGGCGTTCCTGGCGAAGTTCGTCGATGGATCGGGCAAGCCAATCGAGAATCCGAGCGTGGTGTGTCGGCGGGGGCAAGACCTTGATGGGGCTCAGCCGACCGGAGTCGAAATTGAGGCGCTGGAGGCTGCCATCGCCTTCGCGTTCCTTGACCAGAACCCGAGATACGGGGCGGAAACTGAGAGCCACTTGTGGACAGTCGTCACGTCGGACAATGCCGAGGTCTACGTCTGGCCAATCGACGTCGAGGCCGGATACGTAACCGTGCGCGCCGGCAGGATGGTCTCGACGCTCGGCGGTGGCTACCAGATTGGCGACGAGGAACTAGCGATCCGGCCGCCGCTCGACTTACACCTGCCGCTGTGTGCACAACATGCTGAGGAACGCACTCTTGAGGCTGTCTATAGGACTGTACATCTGTCGGCGTCTTCTCCGGGAACCGACAGGACCGCCGACCGCCTGAGGGTCGCTATCGGTTGGTTCGTTAAGGCTTGGCGAAACACCAGCACGGTACTCTGGTCAGAGCGCTTGGTCTTCCTGAAGATCGCCTTTGAGGCCATCACCGCAACGGATAAGAGCCACATTAGTGGTCAGCGCTTGCGCGACCTCTTCAGGAACGAACCGAATACCTCGAACGCCGACGCCGCGCTTCTTGTGTGGTCGCCCGCGGAGACGAAATGCAGGATGCGGCACTGGACTAACCGAGAGGGAATAGCCAAAACGTCAGAGGTCACCGAGTTAGAGCATTGGTTCGGGGCGCTCGCCGATGCACGCAACACCATCATCCACAACGGGATTGTTCCATCAATGTCCTACGCGGAAGGCACTGACTACGATGGTCATTTCGTATTCGTCGCCGAGTTCCTCTTTCGCGCCGTTGTGAAGGTCACGCTTTCGCAACATGGGTTTCCCGATCTCTGGCGTTCGCGACTGTGGCTCACGATCAAAGACTTCTGTGAGGAACTCGAGAAGCAAGAGGCAGCAGCCGACAAGGGTCAGACGGTCTAAGCACCCTCTGCGACCTGGCACATCACCTCACCCCGCCGCCTCCAGCGCCGCCATCGCCGTCCGCCGTGCTACCGACCCGATGTGCCCTTAGCGCTTGGTCATGGGGACGGTCGGCGTCGGGCTCCAGCCCATGATGTTCGGGAAGACCCAGAACGGCTGACCGGCCACAAACCAAAGCGCTACTCAGATGTGGTGGACGTCACAGCTGGTCCGGGAAACGCCACTTAACCCAAGGTCACCTCCAATGCTTGTTGAAGAAGTTCGACGAATGGACTTCGGAGGCGTATCCTCTGTGGAAGTTGGAGCCGTCAGGATCTTGCCATCGCTCTAGCGCGCGGCTCCAGATCATGCGTATCTTGTTTGAGGTGACAAGTGTTGGTTTGCCAATAATCGGAATTACGGAGGGGGTTCCCAATGCCGGCCAAGTTTCGATGTTACGCCTGTGCGGTTCTGGCACTCTTCGCCACTACGGGCTCCCCCATGTCGGCGCAGGCCCAATTGTCGTTTCAGCGGAGCCAGGTCATCTCTCTGGTTGACCTTGAAGCTTCGCTCGATTCGGGACAAGAGTTCGAGCTTGCTGTTAAAGCAGACCGACCGAGCTCCATGGCGATCGAGATGACTGATGCCATCCTGAGCATTGGCAAATACGCCGCCCATATCAGGCTGTCTGATGGACCAGCCTCAACCATGCTCCCCGCTCGCCGGATTGGCCCGCTGCAATGGGAGACACTGGTGCTGAACGCCCCGGTACGGCGCCTCCGCGTAGAGACTTCTGAAGAAATAGGGAGCATGACCGTCCGAAAGTCCTATTACCTCTACGATTCGGATGCTACAACGAGCGGGAGCGTCAGGAGTACGGGCAGCGTCAGCTGCCAGGATTGCCCAAGGACGCTTGATGTGGCCGTTGCGCTCCTGGTCAAGATCAGAGATGGGCGTTTCAAGCCGAGTGTTGCTGTGGGCTTGAGTGCCATTCGGGTCTCAACTGAGGGGAGCCGAAGCCGTTTCTGGAATCGTGGTGATCCTGACCCCTCTCAGGCGGCAAGGTATGAAGGGACCGAGCCTGCACCAACTCAGTCCCCGACGAACTCCGTCTTTGACAACCGGGTGGCTGTAACAAGTAGTGCGCCTACTACACAGGCTGGCACGAACTACGTCGCGGACAACCGAGTCGCGGTGTCGAACGGAGCACCGCCGGTACAGTTCGGTACGAACTCCGTCTTTGACAACCGGGTGGCTGTGACAAGTAGTGCGCCGACTACACAGGCCGGCACGAACTACGTCGCGGACAACCGAGTCGCGGTGTCGAACGGAGCACCGCCGGTACAGTTCGGAACGAACTCCGTCTTTGACAACCGGGTGGCTGTAACAAGTAGTGCGCCGACTACACAGGCCGGCACGAACTACGTCGCGGACAACCGAGTCGCGGTGTCGAGCGGGGTTCAGCCAGTGCGGACTGGGACCAACTATGTTGCCGACAACCAAGTAGAAGCGACAAGCGGTTCGCCCTTGATTCAAGGCGGAGCGAACTACGTGGCCGATGGTCGTGCTCCAGTGGTGAGTGGGGCGCCGGCGGCGCAACCTGGATCGATCTACATTGCCGGTGGCCGTGCCGCTGCAGCCAACGACCCGCGGTTGTCTACGATCGCGTCGCCGAATGAAGTCAACTATGCCGCATCGTCCCTTGCGACTGTTCTGGGCGGCGCACAATCCTCCTCAATTGGCGTTAACCAGGTGTCTAAAGTGGAGGCAGGTATCCCGAGCACGCCAAAGCTAGGAGTAGGTAGAGGGGGCGACTCAGTGCCCATTGCCTCGGGGATGGAGGCCGTTGCTCCGCCGCTTTCCTCCGAGGCCAAGCCGGGCACTGTTACTGCGGATTCCAACGTGCCATCGATGGCGTCTAATCCCGGCCGCGAGTCAGCCGAGAATCGAGCGCGTCGGATCATGCAGTACAACGCAGAGGCTCTGGCCTACGAGCTTGAGGCGATCAAGCAGGAATCGGTGGCAAACAGGCTTCAGGGATTAAAGGATGCCCTTGACACCACTAGCGCAATGGTTACTGGAGATGTGCCTGGCGTTGTCGCCGGACTGACAAGGCAGATCTCCACCGCATTTGCAATTCTCGGCTACGAGCGCACGGCTGGGGCGCTCTCAGGTGCCGCAGATGGAATAGCGCTCTTTGGAGCTGGCAAGGGTGCTGTTGAGGCGATCGGTGCCGCCAGAATGCTGGCACCTGCAGTTCGAAATACAGGGATCAATTTCGGGAACGTACTCAAGACTGATGCGCGGAGCTTGACGTCACGTCCCTACCAGAATCTCTTTGCACCGTTCGTCGACGACCTGGCTCGGAAGTCTGGCGCATTCGTGAGTCGCTGACCGAGTTCGACCACTGCATCAGAAAGTCAGTGGCGCCTCTCGGTGCGCGGCGCGCTCTTGTCACCTTATCGGGGTTAGAGGCGTCAGCGCTGTCCTCCGCACCAGCGCGCCATTGTGCCGTTGCAGTCCAACAGGCTGCAAGGCATCAACCTGGGTGAGGGACTCGTTGCATTGCTAGCCGTCATGGAGCCACGCGCTTGAGGCGCGCTCGAGTCGCTTAGCGTCCTTCTGAGTCCTTGTGCCAGGGCGCTGACTTTGGGGTGGATTGCCGCTGGCAGTTGCTTGAGAAGACAGCGCCACATCGAGCGACTTGTTCGAGAGGCCCACAACTCCCTGCAGGTGAAACGTTGCCACGCCCCGGTGTATGGCCAAGACTTCCTCGCATGTCGGTGTGTCCGGCCCAAGATGCCCTGGAGCGAGCCACTTGGACAAACTGCGTTCACTCGGCTGGGAGAGACTAGTGCCTTCTTAGTTGTCAGCCCTACCTCCGGTGCCACTCCGAATCTTCTTGCCTTCTGAGAGCGGCACTCGGACAATGCGGCCTCAGTAGCGCGCTCACCGCAAGATCAGATGAGGCCGCTGGGAGATCCCAAGACGGCTGGAGGCATCCGTGGCAAAACTCGTTCTAATCAAGCACCCCGCGTCTGGCCTCATCAAGAATGGGCGCTTCGGGTTCAGTTGGACCTACTTCTTCTTCGGGGCATTCGTACCCGCAATCAGGGGCGAGCTCGGAGTAGCGGTCCTTCACTTCGTTCTAAGCATCATCACCTTTGGCTTCTGGCAGTTGATCGTGGCGTTTCTCTACAACAAGCAGTACATGACACGCATGTTGGAGAAGGGCTACGTCCTGGCGGACAGCGCGGACACCAATGCCAAAGCCCGCGTGGCTCTGGGCATCGCGGATTCGGCGCCGGCTTATCAATCGGCCTGAAGTGACACGCTGCTGACCGTCAAACGGGTGGAGGTCTCACTTGCGTCGAAGCAGGGGCACGTCGTTCATCATGCTAGTCAATCAGAAGGCAGATGAAGTTGGTGCCAATCGGCCTAGTGTGGCGGCAGCCCTGGAACGAGTCAGGCTCTGACTTGGAGCCGCGAGTCCAAGCCAGAGCTAGAGCCGATGTCCAGGTATCGGTCCAATCGCGGCCCCAGGTCGTACGCGAAGATGGGCATGGTCACGGAGGATGAGACCGGTTGGACCGACGACGACGGCCGGGTCCTCAAGAAGACCGGCCTGTGTCCGGGGGAAGAGACGGGGTGAAGTTCTGGCGAGGAGAGAGGGCAACGCCGTACAAGGGGCTGTCGCCTTTCGGTGAGTGTAGGTGCGGCCACAGGTGACCTGGAGGTTAGTGGGCGACATTCCGATGCGGAGAATGACAGGTGAATAGCGAAGAGTCCGGAAGAGATGGCTTGGGCCCCGCCTCCCCGCACGCGTCAAGTGCGCTCAAGCATTCGCAATTCACTCAGGTGCCATCGGAGACTTCTA
>JAKFYA010000293.1 GCA_021731095.1 Acidobacteriota bacterium
TCGTTGTACCGCTCCCACGACGTCGGCTGCGGCATGCCGTTGACGAATGTATAGGTGACGCCGACGAACAACAGCGTCTTGGTCACCATCGGTGCGCCGCCGAGCACGGCGTCGCCGAGCGGCGGCAGATTCAGGTCCTTGAGCAGCGGGTGATTGCGCGGGCCATTGCCGAGCGGCGTCACCCACATCTTCTCGCCCTTGTTCATGTCGATCGCCGTGACGCGCGAATACGGCGCCTTGATGATCGGCAATCCGTCGATGTTGGTCTGGACCGGTGCCGGAGGCGCCGCCCCATGTTCCTGCGCTGGTGCCGGCGGGCCGCCGTCAGGAAAGCGTGGGCGCTGCACATCGAACGTCATGCGCGTGGGCACGTAGTAGACGCCGGTCTCCGGATCGAACGCCGCGCCTCCCCAGTTGGCGCCCCCGAGTGAACCAGGCACACGAAGCGTCCCCTTCATCGTCGAGGGCGTGTACACGGGACCCAGTTCGAGGCTCTTCACCATATCCATCGCCCGGGTCTTGAGCTCCGGCGTGAAGTAGATCAGGCTGTCAGGTGTGCTGCCGACCGTCTCCGTCTGAAACGCGCGTGTCGGAATCGGCTGGGTCGGCGATGTCCATTCGTTGTTCGGCGTGTTCGCCTGCGGCACCGCGGTTTCGGTGATCGGGAAGATCGGCGCGCCCGTCTTGCGATCGAGCACGAACACGAAGCCCTGCTTTGCCAGGCCCACCACCGCTTTCACGGCGCGGCCGTTCACCGAGATGTCGACAAGCGCCGGGTGCGTGACAAAATCCCAGTCCCACAGGTCGTGATGGATGCCCTGGTAATGCCAGACACGCTTCCCCGTCTTTGCCTCCACGCAGACGATGCTGTCCGAGAAGAGATTGGCGCCGGGCCGAGTCGCACCGTAGTAGTCGTTGCCAGGAGCCGACGTGGAGAAATAGACGTAGTCGGACTCCGGGTCGTAGGACATGCCGCCCCACGCGTTCGCATTGCCGGTCCGCTCGGCCGAGTCATTGAGCCATGTGTCGTAGCCCGCTTCGCCCTTGAGCGGAATCAGGTTGAACGTCCACAACTTCTTGCCGGTACGGATGTCGAACGCCAGGACGTAGCCCTTCGGAACCTCACTCTCCTTGCCTGCTCCGGGGTCAAGAACGGCAGTGCCGAGGACGGCGATGTTGCCGGCAATGGTCGCCCGGCGACCGGTGAGGTTGATCGAACGCACCGCGTTGCTGACGCCGTCGGCAATATCGACCTTCCCCTCCACCCCGAACTTCGGGTCGGGCAATCCGGTCTTTGCATCGAGGGAGATCAGGAAGGCGTCGTTGGTGCTATGCAGAATGCGCTCGACGCGCCCATCTGTCCAGTACGAGACGCCGCGCACCGCGTGGCCGATGCTGTGCGGCTTGCCCGCCTTGTAGCTGCCAGGGTCGTAGACCCACTTTGTCCGTCCCGTCGCCGGATCGAGCGCCGCCACCATGCCGAGTGGCGTGGCGGTGTAGAGGACGCCGTTCACCATGAGCGGCGTGTCTTCATAGCGCGACGCCTTGTACAGGGCATTGGACTTCTGCGTGTCCTGATCCGCCGAGGCCCAGCGCCACGCCACTTCCAGGTTCCTGACGTTCTCCCTGGTGATCTGCGCCAGCGGCGAGTACTTCATGCCGTAGCTATCCCCGGCATAGTCGCGCCACTCACCCGCCTGCAGACCGCGCGACAGATTGCGCTGAGCCATCGGCGCCGACATCGAGAGACAGACGACGGCCGAGCCGATGCACCACGAGAGGGCAGCCTTGAAACGCATGAAGTCTCCTGGGCCCGCGGACGTCGGGGACGCAAAGTCCTCCCTGAAATCAGTCGCGGGAGCAACGTATGTTACGCGCGATCGCGCTCAGCTGGCACGATGCACCGAAGCTCGCCGGAACTGAAAGAACAGTGGTGCGAGATCCGCCGATCTGGAGGATCGGCAGCGCATGTTAGACTCGCTCTCCACCGATCGGGCGCTCGTAGCTCAGCTGGATAGAGCGGCAGGCTTCGAACCTGTAGGCCGGGGGTTCAAGTCCCTCCGAGCGCACCATACCTCTGACACCCACGCGGTCCTCTCCAGACACCTCCCACCGCGTCGTCGCACCGCGATGAGCCCTGATCTGGCCGAACGGCGCGTTAGGTAGTGACGGAGAGACTGATGAAGGTCAAAACAAGCGTCAAGGCTGGTCCGAGGATTCGCAGCACGTAGCGAAACACCGCGAGGGGACGGCTCATGCCTCCGGGCATACGCGGCGTGAGCCGCTTTCTTTCCCGTTGGCGCGTTAGTCATCAAGCGACATCACACACCAAGGAGCACATTATGACGATTCACACCGACGTGAAGGCTGGCGGAAGACGAAGTCCAGCCTGTGTCATCTAGGCGCCAGGAACGCTAGCGCAGCGGGGCTGCCGTCAGTGGACGCCACACACTCGCCGTTGCCCCGTCCGTCCGCTATCGGCGTCTGGCAGGGGACGACCACCGATATCCGCAGTTGCGGCAGAGATGCCAGGCGAGGGGACTCGTCGTCTCCTCGTCGTCGATGCCGTCGGCGCGATTGCATCTCGGGCACGCATCGTCGCGGACCGAAGCCGACGGGGACGCCGCCTGCTCCTGCGCCTTGGCGCGGAGCAACGCATTACGGCGGCGTGATGCTTCTTCAAGAGGCCGAAGTTTTGACATCGTCAGCGGACCGTCGAATCCTGACACACCATTCCTTGTGGTCTTCCTTCCGCTTCGCCGGGTCGGTATTGTGATGGCGAACATGCAGCGAAAGTCACGGCCCATCCTTCAGGAATCACAACTGCGCGAGTGCCTGTCGGCGCTTGCCATCTGTCGACGGGTCGGCCTGCGGGCCGGCCAGGCGGCCGCTGCGCGGGATCAAGCATTCACCGCCAGGATCGACGGCTTGATCGCGGCTATTGATCAGGTGGCGGATGCGCTCAAGAATGACGCGGAGTTGAAGGACGGGCGCGTCGAGGGGCCCGATTTCCACCAGACGGCGTTGTACTGGATGCGACCCAGGGAGAGCGCATGACGAGTCGCCTCTGGTGTCCTCACGGCCCCGACGCAGGGGTCCCGGTCGCGAGGTGCATCGACGGCTTGGCTATGCGGGTTCCTGCGCCGGCGCCTCGGTCGGTCGGCCGTGCGAGGTTGAATATGTGCGCTGCAGTCGCGCTTCGATTTCGACCCGTCTGATTTGCGTTGGACCGGCCGCGATCAGCGCGCGCAACTTATCCCGCTTCTTCCGGCGATGTCGACGCAGATGCAGAGCGGTGGGCTTATGGCTGGCACTCATCAGATGAGCCTATGCTCATCATGCGTCGGTGCCTGTTCACTAACGCACACTGAATCCGGCGAGTGTGTGTCATATGCCGGCTCGGAATCTGCGCGACACTCCAGCTCATGCGCATGGTGCCCTCGCACCATTTCCCGCCATTGCCAAGTCAGTGACACACCTTCTGCCGACATCGGTGATCGGTTCGCGGCATCCCGGGTTAACGTTGTTGGGGTCGTCCATCGGCATGGGACGGAAGAAGGTCAGACGAATCGTATGAACAGTCGGCCACACCCCACATCGCGCGCCAGGGGGCGGGCGATCACCGCGTTCGGGTTCGGCGTCGCCCTGTTGGCGTTGCACGCGGCGCTGGCTGCGCAGGCGGAACAGGCGGCCGTGCCAGGCGCCACGCGCTCTGGGACGGTGCCGGCTATCCGCGTCGTCGGCAATCGATTCCTCGACGGTAACGACGCGACCGTGGTGCTGCGCGGCGTCGCCTCGATGGGCATGTCGATGGTCTACGGCGACAAGGACAGCCTGAACAACTCCGTGATGAGCGTCAATGACTACATCGACCGCGCGACGCAGACCGACGCGACCGGCGGCACGTGGCATTCGAACGCAATCCGGCTCGCGTTCGAGCGGTTTCCGACGGCGAACCCACAGCGGCTCTACACCGTAGAGCACGTGCCGTACGCGATGCCAGACACGATCGCGTTTCCGCCCTGGCGCCCCTCACGGCTGTACAGCGAAGGTGAAATGGTGACCTTCGGCGGGTCGCGATGGCAGGCCATGAAGAAATTGTGGCGTGCGGATCGCGGCGTCGAGTGGAACCCGGAACCGTACCAGGTGGGCGAAGTCGTCGTGAACGATAGCGGCGATGTCTACCGCTGCGTGTCGCGCACCGGCAGCGGCGAGCCGGCAGGCGACTGGGGACAGGCACCGCGCGGCACAGGACAGGCGATTCCCGAGAATCAGGGTGCCCTCCGTTACGTGTGGGCATACATCGGACGCTTCGGCCTGTCGGCCATGGTGCCGCCGTCGCGCACCCGCATCACGGACAACGGCCGCGAGTACGTCGTCGACAACCTGGTGCAGTGGCGCTACATCTCGAACGACTACGGCGGCAGCCAGGCGCTCAAGAACTTCAACGATTGGAAGAGCAAGGTGATGGATCCGGCGATCGCCCGCGCCGTCCGCAACAAGCTGTACGTCGTCATCGCCGACTTCGACTTCGGTCCGGCGCACCATCCGCTCCGCCGCGCGCGCCTCGTCGAGTTCTGGACCCGAATCGCGGAATCGCAATGGGCGAACCATCCGAACGTCATCTTCGAGTTGTGGAACGAGAGCGAGGACATCGGGGAATACGGCGGCACCGCCAACTCGTGGGCGGCGCAGAAGCCGATCATCCAGTCGACCATCAACGCCATCCGCGCGGTGGGCGCGAACAACATCATCATCGTGCCGACACCGCTCTACAGCACGCGCGTCGGCGAGGCAACGGCGAACCCGTTGACAGGCAGCAACCTGGCGTATGCCGTCCATCAGTACCGCAGCCAGTGGGAGAACTCCGCGGACAACCGTGATCAGATCACGCAGGCGCTTTCGAGCCGGCATGCGATCGTGTTCACCGAGTGGGGCGACGACACCAACCCGCCGAGCGCGGACGCGGCGTGGCCGACGATGAGCCGTGTGGGACCGTCGCTGCGGCAGTTGCTCGAGGCGGGCGACGGATCGTTGACGCCGGCTGCAGGCTGGTTCGCGTGGTCAATGAGCGAATCGTGGTTTCCGGGTCTGTTCACCGATCCGGAACTGAAGCGGCCGAACGTCTTCGGCCTCGCGACGCGGCAATGGCTGCACGACAAACGTGCGGGCGCGGCGCCGGCCGCCACGGCGCAGGGCACGACAGCTGTGCCACCGGTCCCGTCCACAGGGACCACGCCGCAGGGCGGCAGCGCGCCCCGTCCGATGCCCTGATCGTCGGGCGCGCTGGACGTTGTGACGCAGCGCGCGAACGTTTCGAGTCGCGAAGCGCCTGTGATAAACTCGGGTTTTGTGTCGGCAGTGATTTTGCCGACGATGCCTCACACCACAGTTCTTGTGGGCCGGTAGCTCAATTGGCAGAGCAGCAGACTCTTAATCTGCGGGTTGACGGTTCGATTCCGTCCCGGCTCACCACTCTTTCATCTGCGCCTTCGTCTGGCGTCAAGTAATTGAAAAGTGGTGCCGTTACGGCGGTTCGATTAAGTCGATTTCCGTCGTACGCGATTCCTTCAGGGAAGAACAGCTGCTGCAGCCGCTGCTTGTAATCGAGCGAGGCTTGCACCCAGAGGTCTGAGGCGCGCGGCAGAATGCGTTCTGCGAAGGCCAGGATGCCCTCTACGTCGAGTTCATCGACGGCCTCGGCGTGATGGTCGATCTTCGCGAGAGTCAATTCCTCGCGCAGCTTGTCGCGTTGACGGCCGTAGGTCGTGACGTCGATCGCCTCCGCGTAGAGGAACGCCTCGTCCAGCTTGTCCAGCTTCTGCTGGATGGCACTCACCCGTCGTTGCTGTTCCGTCGTCCGGTCCTTCGCTTCAGCGCGACGCTGCTCCCACACGCAGAGGATTCGATCCTTGACCAGCCGCATGTAGCCAGGCGTTGGCTGCAACAATGCGAGCTCATCGACGAAGGCCCCTTCCAGCGTCGCCTTGCTAATGTTGACCGCCCGGCACTGCCGCTGGCAGTGGTAGTACGCGTAGTGGCCGTTCCGGCCCTTGGACCAGCTGCCCGTCAGCGGACGGCCGCACGTCTCGCACCGCACGAATCCCCTCAGGGGAAAATCCGGATGATGCCGCGGTCGTGGCCCTGCGACGACGACGCGGCCATCGAGAACCGCCTGCACGCGATAGAACGTGGCCTCGTCGATCAGCGGCTCGAAATCGCCGCGGGTTGACACGCCATAGTCCGGGCTCTCGATTCTGCCGACGTAAATCGAGTTCCGCACCATCTGGCCGAAGCTTTGCGGCGAGAGCACCAATCCACGTCGCGTGCGCAAGCCGGCCTCGGTCATTCGGGCAATGACTTCTTGTTTCGTGAATCGTCCCGTCGCGAGTTCCTCGAACGCGCGCGCGATGAGTGGCGCGCGTTCCGGGTCCGGCACCAGGCTCTTGCCGGACCATTTCGGCGCGTTCAGATAGCCGATCGGCGCAGGAAAGGTCCATCGGCCGAGTTCCAGTGCGGCGCGCATACCCGCGCGGGTGCGGTCAGAGCGCACGTCATTGTCGAACTGCGCAAACGACGCCAGTACCCCTTCCATCAACTTGCCGGTGGACGTGTCGTCGATCGGCTCGGTGGCTGACCGCAGCGAAATGCCCAGCGACTTCAGGTGCGCGCGCAGGGCGAAGTGGTCGTACTTCTCCCGCGCGAAGCGCGTGAGGTTGTACACGATCACGAAGTGAACCTTGCCCTTGTGCGTGCGGCAGTACTTCAGCAGCGCCTGGAGCTGGCTGCGGTCCGTGGTCTTGGCACTCTCGCCCTCTTCGTGGAAGCGTTCGAGGATCTCGTAGCCCTGCCGGCGGCAGTACTCCTCGCACGCACGGAGCTGGGTCGGCAGACTGAGGTTTTCCGTCTGCTCCTTCGTGCTGACGCGAACGTAGATCACCGCGCCGACCATCTCAGGCAGCTTAGCGCCAACATCGGACGCCGGCAAGGTGCGTCGTCTTGCCACGGCAGTTAGTGGACGCGGGCGTCCTGCAACGCGACGGCGATCAGGACGTGCGCCAGCGTTTCGGCGTGACGCGCGACGGCGAGGATCTCTTCGTCCGACATCATGTCCGCGTCATCGCCGAGCAATGCCCGACAGCGCGCGACTGAGATCGGTTCCGGCTCTTGTTCCGCACGATCGATAACGTCCATAGCGCTCCCCCTTGAACGCGAGTCGCGACGATTCGTGTTGGATGGGTGGCGCGCTCCGGCGCGTCGATGTGGCGATCGACGCGCCGATGTCCGTGTGAGCGCGGATGCGGGCCTGAAGCCGGCATCGTCCCGACGGAGCTAAGCTCCGAGCGGCGACGATCGTGAACGGTTCGACCGTCTGTTGCGTTCAGTCAAAACCAGGCAATGCAATGCCGCTGGTGAACGCACCCTCTGCGCGGCGCGTGATCCTGAGGATGATGCGCCGCGAGAGGTACCGAGGTTCGCAGCTCAAT
>JAKFYA010000269.1 GCA_021731095.1 Acidobacteriota bacterium
GGTACATTCGAGAGCATGACTCAGCCGGTGACTGGTGCTTCGCGCCTCTTCGCCTGTAGCTCTACGGACAGACGGCACATGAGGACGCCATGATCATCGAACGCAGACAGTGGCAGGCGGCTACCGGGTGGAACACGCCACCGGCCCGGTCCGGCATCTTCGCCCCGCAACTGGTCATCTTCTTTGGTGCCCCGGAGGCGCTGTCGGAGGCCGGGGTCATCACCCGTCTCCACGCCGACTACCCAGGGGCTGATGTGGTCGGGTGCTCGACGGCCGGTGAAATTCTCGGCACGGAAGTCGCCGACGGGTCTGTCGTCGCCACCGCCATCCACTTCGAAAAGAGCCGGGTCCGCGTGGCGCACCGGGAGTTGCAGGATGCCGGTGACAGCAGCCAGGCTGGCCGCGCACTGGCCGATGATGTGGCAGCGGGCGACCTGGTGCACCTGATCGTGCTGGCCGAAGGCATTCATGTGAATGGCTCCGAGCTGGTCGCGGGCCTGCGCGAGCACCTGCCACCGACGGTCGCCGTCACGGGAGGCCTGGCCGGCGATGGTGACCGCTTCAAGAGCACGACGGTGTACTGCAACCGGACCATCGGACCACGTGCCGTCGTCGCCATCGGCCTCTACGGTGAGCACCTGGCTATCGGGTATGGCTCACGTGGCGGCTGGGATACCTTCGGGCCGGACCGGCTGATCACGCGGTCGCGCGGCAACATCCTGTACGAACTGGACGGCCGCCCCGCGCTGGAACTCTACAAGCGCTATCTGGGTCCCCATGCAGCGGACCTGCCCGCCAGCGGCCTGCTCTTCCCCCTCAGCCTGCGCGGCCAGACAGGCCAGCCTCGCGTGGTGCGAACCATCCTCGGCATCGACGAAGACGCCGGTGCCCTGATCTTTGCCGGCGACGTGCCGCAAGGCGAATATGGCCAGTTGATGCGGGCCAACATGGACCGGCTGGTGGATGGTGCGCACGATGCGGGCCTTGCCTCGCGACAGCCCGGTGACGCCACCGGCGAGTCACTGGCCCTGCTGGTCAGCTGTGTCGGACGGAAACTGGTCCTGAGCCAGCGGATCGAAGAAGAACTGGAGGCCGTCCAGGACGCCCTGGGTTCCGGCGCGACGCTCTGCGGCTTCTACTCGTATGGAGAGATTGCGCCGTTCGGCACCAGCACCAAGTGCGAACTGCACAACCAGACCATGACCGTCACCACGCTCCGGGAACGATAGGAGCCATGCACAAGCTTCTGGCCCGGCAGATCCGGCGACACTTCGGCTCCCTCGACCAGGTGCCCACGTCGCTGCTGCCGTTTCTGGAGGCCGTGACCGAGACCTACGCGCAGGCCGACGCCGACCGCGCGATGCTCGAGCACTCCATGGAAACGGTGTCCCAGGAACTGGGCGATCGCTTCCGCGAAGTCCAGGGCGCGCTTGCCGCCACCAGCACCTCGCAGGCGGAGTTGCAGGCGTCCGCGTCGCTCCTGCAGGCGGCCTTCGACGCCACGGCAGACGGGCTCCTGGTCGTCAGCCTGTCCGGCACGATCACCGCCGTCAACCGCCAGTTCTTCGAGATGTGGCGGATTCCGCCCGAGGTGGCCGAGTCCGGCGAAGATGCCGACGTGCTTGGCTACGGCGTCCCCCAGCTGGCCGATCCGGACGCCTTCTTCCGGAAGGTGCAGGAGCTCTACAACAACCACCTGGCCGAGAGCTTCGACATCCTGCACTTCAAGGACGGCCGCATCTTCGAACGCTACTCTCGGCCGCAGATGCTCGGCGCGGAAGTGACGGGTCGTGTCTGGAGCTTCCGCGACATCACGACGCGCGAAGCGGTGGCCGCCGTGGAACGCCGCCGTCACGCGCAGCTTGAACTGGCTGCCGAACTCTCGCAGCTGGGGAGCTGGGAGTCTGAAATCGGCACGGGAGAGATCCGGTGGTCCGCCAGCATGTCGCGCCTGATGGGCCTTGATGCCGTGCCGCGGATCATTCCCGTGGCCGACGCACTGAAGCCGTACCACCCCGACGACATTCGTGACCTGAACGAGGCCATGCACGGCGCTGAACCGGCGCCAGGCCCGCGCGAGTGCCGCGTAACGCTGCCCGGCGGCAACGAGCGGGTGCATTCCGTGTCGTGGCGCCACATCCCGGCCACCGCCTCGCAGCCCGCCCGCATGGTCGGCGTGAACCTCGACATCACGGACCAGAAACAGCGCGAAGCCACCCTCCGTGAACGGGAACGGCTGCTGGCCGAATCGCAGCACGTGGCGCGCATCGGTAGCTGGAGTCTGGAGCTGCCGTCAGGAGCGCTGACCCTGTCGGAGGAATTCTTCCGCCGCTATGGCCTGGACCCGACACAGGCGTCCGTGTCGATTGAGACCGTCATGACGCGCGTCCACCCGGATGATCAGGAGGCGGTCGGGCGCTGGGTGATCGGTCTTCGCAATGGAGACATCACGCCAATCGAACACCGGGTCTTGAGACCGGATGGCACCATCAGCACGGTGTTTGTCCAGGGGGAACCGGTCTTTGGCGCCGATGGCCGAAAAGAGCGGCTGGTCGGCACCATCCAGGACGTGACCGGCGTGCGGGAGATGGAGCTTCAGCTTCGCCAGGCGCAGAAGATGGAAGCGGTCGGTCGACTGGCCGGCGGCGTCGCACACGACTTCAACAACCTGCTGATGGTCGTGATGGGACACACGGACTACATCCACAGCCAGCTTCCCGAGGACCACAGGCTGCGGACCAACGCCGCCGCGATCCGGCGCGCGGCGGACCGCGCGCAGGCGCTCACGCGCCAGCTCCTCGCCTTCAGCCGCAAGCAGATTCTGAAGCCGGCCGTGGTGTCGGTCAATGCGCTGGTCGACGACATCCTGCCGATGCTGCACCGGCTCATCGGCGAGGACATCCAGCTCACGACGGACCTGGGACACGACCTACCGCCCATCATGGTCGACCGTGGCCAGCTCGACCAGGTCCTGATGAACCTGGTGATCAACGCACGGGATGCCATGCCGAACGGCGGGACCATCGCCATCGAGACCCGGACCGTGACCTCACCGCATGGTGACGGTGCCGCGGTGGCCGATCAGGGCCACGGCTGGATTGAGCTGGTGGTGGCGGATACGGGCACCGGCATGGACGCCGACACCAAGGCGCAGATCTTCGAGCCCTTCTTCACGACGAAGGGCCCGAGCCATGGCACCGGACTCGGCCTGTCTACGGTGTTCGGCATCGTGGCGCAGAGCGGCGGCCGCATCTCGGTCGACAGCGAACCCCAGGAAGGCGCCAGATTCTACGTGGCCCTGCCCGCGACGGCTCGCCCGCAAGAACGCGCACACGCGGAGGAGGACGCGTCCGGCGACACGCGTGGCACCGAAACCATCCTGTTCGCGGAAGACGAAGCCGGCGTGCGCGAGCTGGCGGTGGAGGCCTTGCGCGCGCAAGGCTATACGGTGATCGAGGCGGCCGACGGACGGGAAGCCCAGAGGCTGGCCGAGCAGTACGCAGGCCAGATCGACATGCTGGTGTCGGACGTGATCATGCCACATGCCGGGGGGCGCGAAGTGGCGATGCGGGTCCGCGAGCTGCGCGCCGACACGAAGGTCCTGCTCTGCTCCGGCTACACCAATGATGTGCTGGTGCGTGCCGGCGTCAGCTCAGGCGAAGTGGCCTTCCTCGAAAAGCCGTATGACATGCGCGCGCTCGTCGAGCGGGTGCGCCAGATCCTCGACGCGCCGGGTGGCGATGCGGGTGCCTAGGCCACCTGGACAGACGACCGTTCCATGGTGCCTGTACGGTATAACGTAGGGCATGCCAACCAAGGCAGCCGCCGACCGGCGCTGGCATCACCACATGAAGAATCAGCTCACCATCATTGATGGCCTGAGCACACTCCTGCTCTCCGGCCTCGACCCGCACGATCCCTGTCGACAGGAGGCCGACGCCATCCGTACGGCGGCAGCCAAGGCGCTGGAATTGCTGGACGGCCACCACAGCAACCCGACGCACCCGCATCACGGACAGCCCTAGTCCCAATACGCGATGGTGCGCAGCTCCCTCGATGGCGTGCCGAGGGTGCCGAGGGCATTGCGGCGGACAACCTCTCGGGTAATCCAGTTGCCCCGCGCGTCCATCCGGTAGCTGAAGCGCACTTCGGTTCCATCGGCCAGCACCCGCAGCGTGGGATTGCCCAGCGCATCGCGCTCCTCGCGCGTGGCTGGCTCGGCGCTGGCGGTTGAGGGCCAGGCCCGCCCATCGTACGTCCAGGCCTCAGACGACACCACCGCACCACGCAACAGGTGCTGCCGGGCCACCACGCGCCCGTCAGGCAAGTACTCGACCCGGCGCGAACGACCGGCGGCGTCCTCGTCACTGACCATGGCGGTCGTTCCGCTGGCGCGATAGGTCCAGGACTCCGCCACGACCGCGCCGGCCAGATGGCGCTCGGACACCACCCGGCCGCTGTCGGAGTACTGGTACTGAATCACGGCGGGTCCCCGCCGCTCTTCGATGAGGTGGCCGGCCCTGTCGAACAGGAATTCGACTGGCATCGCTGAACCCGCGGCTCCCGTCTGGCGCGACGTCGGTCGCAACGCCAGGTCCCGCTGCGCGCCGGAGTCGACGGTCGCCAGGCGCACCGGCCCCACCAGTTCATGGCGCTCGCGATCGTCACCCGCTCCCCGCGCAGCGACCAGCAGCGGCCGCACTTCGCCTCCCTTGTCCAGGAGGTCCTGCACGCGCGACGCCGGAACAGCAAAGTTCACGCTCTGGGCCAGTGCCGCAGACGCGGTCACCACGCCCACCACAAGGCCGTCCTCGTCAATCACCGGGCTGCCACTGCTGCCGGCGGATACTGGCGCGGAAATCTGGAGGGGCGACTCGGGGTCGACGCGTTCCGCGCTGACGATGCCTGTGGACAGCGTGCCCGCAAAGCCTGTGGGCGCCCCGTAGACCGTGATGGGCGCGCCGAGCGGCGGCGCCGTCCGAGCCAGCGTCAGAAAGGCGCCGGTCGCCGGGGCCGTCCGCAGGAGCGCGAGGTCATGCTGGCGATCGAGCCCAACCACGCCGACCACCCGAAACACCTGTCGGCCGACTTCCACGCGCGCCTCGAGTCCCCCGCTCACCACGTGGTGATCGGTCACGAACAGCTCGGGTCCCACAAAGAAGCCACTGCCCTGCGCCAGAGTTCTCCCTGTGCCATCCAGCACCAGAATCGCGCCGGACGCCTCGGTCACCCGGGCCAGCAGCGCCTGTGGGCGGCGACTCCACCAGACCCAGGTTCCCACCCCGGCTGCCAGCAGGACCAGCACGCCGAGCACGAGCCACGGCGCAACCCGTCGTTGCTCGCCTGCGGTCGCCCCAACCGTCGCGGATGCGCCAACAGGGGTTACCGGGTGAGGAGCCGTGATGGCCGACACCGCCGCCGACAGGCGACGTGCCTTGGGCGTCAGCACAGGCACCGGCTCGTTGCTCGCATCAGACCACCAGGCATACGCCTGGGCGACGGCACTGAGCAGTTCGGTCGAATCGAACGGCTTGAGCACATACGCCACGATGCCGGTGCGCAGACTTTCACTGGCGGGCACTTCAGCGTCGGATGTCGCCAGAATCATGGCCGTGTGCGGCGAGACCTGGCGGATCTGCTCGGTCAGCCAGAGGCCTGACGGGCCTGGCATGTGGATGTCACAGAGCGCAACAGCGGGTGGCGCCCCGGCAATCTTGGCCAGCGCGTCGTGGGCGTCCGTGGCCGTCTGGACGGTATGGCCAGCGCCCTCGAGGATGCGCCTGAGCAACAGCAGCACCCCCTCCTCGTCATCCACCACGAGGACGTGATTCCTCAGCTCTGTCTGCACCGGGTCAATTATAGGCCTGCACGCAGACACGGGGCGGTGGGCGGCAGGCAGGGTGGCTAGAATGGGCTGGGTACACCGCGATGCTCTCAGCCTTCCGCACCCAACTCCCGCTGGCCGTGCTGGCCCTCGGACTGGCCGCCGTCGGCCTGACGGCGTGGGAGTCGTCCACCGGCGCAACCGCCGCCCTCCGCCAGGCCACCTTCGATCGACTGACAGGTATTCGCGAGAGCAAGCGTGGCCAGATCGAGGACTACTTCCGCCAGCTCGCCGCACACGTCACCGCACTCAGCAGCGACGAGTCCACCGTTGACGCGCTGGAAGACCTGCGAGGGGCGTGGGACGAGCTGCCGCCCGACTCCCGTCAGGACCTGCTGCATCGATGGTTCATCGCCGACAGTCCCTTCGGACCCGACGACCGCGAGCAACTGCTGCAGCCACCGGGCAGCGGCCGGTACGGTGAGGTCCATGCCCGCCATCACCCGACGCTCCAGCGCTACCGCAGCGCATTCGGGTTCTACGACATCCTGCTCGTGGACAGCGCCACCGCACGGGTCCTGTATTCGGTCCGCAAGGAGCCTGACCTCGGTGGACGCATGACCGACGCCGAGCACGCGACGAACGGACTGGGGCGGGTGGTGGCCAAGGCGGCCGCCCTCACCGAGCCAGGCGCGGTGGCTACGGAAGACTATGCCCCCTACCCACCCTCGAGCCACGCACCTGCCGCATTCGTGGCGGCCCCGATCCGGCGCGCTGGCAGTCAGGTCGGTGTGCTGGTCATTCAGGTCTCGGTGGACGAGGTGAACCGGGTCATGACGGCCGGACGCAACTGGCACGCTGAAGGCCTTGGCGCGACAGGCCAGACCTATATTGCGGGACCGGACGGTCGGCTGCGGAGCGATGCCCGCTTCGAGCTTGAGCATACCGAACAGTACCTGGCGCAGCTCGCCGCGGGTGGCGTCGCTGCCGACGCCGTCGCACGCATTCGCCAGTATCACACCGGCGTGCTGACGGCACCGGTCGCGGCCGACGTCCAGTCCCTGCTGTCCGCGCGGGCTCAGGGCACGTCTCTGGGACAGGACCTTCGCGGGGTCACCGTGCTCCGCTCCTATGCCCCGGTCAACATCGCGGGGCTGGCCTGGTTCCTCGTCGCGGAGATCGACGCGGACGAGGCGTTTGCGGCGGTCGCCACACTCCGACAGCGCATGTGGCGGCTGGGTGGCGGCGTGGCCCTGCTGGTGCTGATGGTGGGCTGGTGGCTCAGTCGGTCCATGACGGCGCCGGTGGCCACGCTGGCCGCACAGGCGGCCACCATCGGCCGCGGCGATTTCCAGACCCGGGTACCGGTTCGCGGTCCCGCCGAAATGCAGGCACTGGCCACCGCGTTCAACCGGATGGCGGACGATCTGCAACACACGACCGTCTCGCGAGACGCCCTCAACGCGGTCAATGCCCAGCTCCACCGACTGGCCGGACGGCTCATCGAGGCGCAGGAAGAGGAACGCCGCCGGATTGCGGCGGACCTGCACGACGATGTCGCCCAGCACCTGGCGGCCCTGTCGATGACGGTCGGCGAACTTCGCCAGCACCGGACTGGCCACGATGCCGACTGGGAGCACCTGTCGGCATCCGTACA
>JAKFYA010000121.1 GCA_021731095.1 Acidobacteriota bacterium
GCACCGCGACGGCCTCCGGCGCCGCCCGCTCAGCCCAGCGCAGGAGCGCGGCGAGGAGGCGTCGCCCGGTGCCGCTGCGGAAGATGGGCAGTCGGGACAGGGCCACCACGCGCGTCGGGGCCCGGCCAAAAGCGCGGCTCCTGAGATGAGGAGCCTCGTCGTAGGCCGGATCGAGGAACCGCAGGTAATCGAAGCCCAACCGCAACTGCCGGACCGCCACCGGGTCCTCGGCGCTGCCACGCGTCGGGTAGGACCCGAGCGTGACCAGCGGAAACCTGGCGGCAATGCGCTCCACCATCTCTCGCCCGCCGAGCACTTCTTCCCGCTCGGCTGCCAGATGGAGGTGGTGCCCGCGCTCGGCCAGCGCCACGATGACGCTCTCGAAATTGCGCAGGTACGAGTAGTGGCGGGCGAGGAAGAGAATCTTCACGTCAGTTCAGCCGCAGCAGACCAGTACCGAAGCGGGCAAACACCCGCTCGGCCAATGCGAGATGTCGCGGCGAGAAGCCAGCGGCATTGGAGAAATAGGCCGACGAGCGCACACCGCAGAACGGCGCGAGATACGCAAACCCGCCGTAGGTGCCGGCCCAGGCGCGAGCGCCAGCGACCGTCGTCGTCTGCACACCGAGATTGGTCGAGGGTGTAAGCGTGGCGCGGATGCCGTGCACGGCCATGCGCTCTTCCTCTTCCCACGCCAGATGATCATCCACACGGAGACCCGTGGCGAGCGACACGACTGGCCCCTGTTCGGCCAGGGACCGCACCACCGCGGTGGCACGGGCACGGTTCGCAGGCGTGGCCGGAAAGCATTCGTTGAAATAGAACTTCACGGCGGCATAGCCGGGCGGCGGTGCGCCGGGACCGACGGGCGGCGGCACGGTGAGCGGCGCAAAGCGGGCGTGCGCGTCGACCCAGTCGGCCTGCCGGTGTCCCCACCAGTACGGGCCCATGAGGTCAAACATCAGTTCCGGGTGAAGCACGGCTGGCGCGTCCAGGTTCAGCGCCGTCGCCACGCGGGCCACGATGTCGCGTTCCAGCGCCGTCGCCCGCACCTGCTTCTGCTCGCCCACTTCGGCCGCACGGGCGCGGTTGCCCGCATCGAACGCGTCCGGCGACAGGTGGTCGAAGACCTCGGCATATCGCGCCGACACGTGCTGATACCAGACACCGGTGCCGCCGCGCGACACAATCACCAGTCGGGCCGGGTCCAGCTGGGCCGTCTCGACCGCCCACTGCAGGAACGGCACCCAGTAGAGCAGCTCGAAGCCGACTTCACCCAGCCAGGGTCCCACGACAATGTCCCGCCCGCCAGCGGCCAGTGCCGCGAGCGTCCGCTGCACGCGCACGCTGGTGCGGGCGCTGAGCACATCGCTCACCTGCCGCCGGACCGCGCGCGGAACCAGCGTCCGGAGCGAGCGCGCCGCCAGGTGCGGCACATTCATCGCGGTGACATCACGGTCTCCGCCGGAGGCGGGGCCAGCACCGACTGCTGCACCAGGGTGAGCGTGTTGACGTCCTTCACATCGAGCGGCACGAACGAACCACCGCCGAGACCGGAGAAGACGCGGCGCGCCACGTCCAGGTGGTCGAAGCGGAATCCGGTCGGGTGCGAGTAGAACGCCACCGTCCGGGTGCCGACGAACGGTCCGAGGTAGGAGAAGCCGCCATAGGTGCCCACCAGCGCGCGGGCGCCGGCAATCACGCGACTCTGCACATCGAGGTTGGTCGCCGGCGTCATCAGGTGCTCGATGGAGTGCACGCGGGCGCGGACCTCGGACGAGTAATCGGCGTGGTCATCGAAGCGCACGCCGGTGTTCAGCAGGACGACCTCGGAGGTCTGACTCAGCTCGGTGACGACGCGCGCCACGAAGGCGCGGTTGTCCGGCGTGTCTGGCAGGGCGCCATTGGCGTAGAACTTCACCGCCACGTAGTCGAGCGGAAGCTGTCCGGCCAGGTCACCGAGCGGCTGCTTCGGGAGCGGCGCGAACGCGGTGAAGTGGTCCACCAGCGAGATGGGCGCCAGCTGGCGCCAGTACATGTTGAACAGCCGGTACATCACGGACGGATGCAGCAGCTTGTACTTGCCGAGATTCCGTTCACGCGCCACCCGTTCGGCGATTTCCTTGTCGAACGGCGAGATGTCGCTGTGTTTCAGCCGCCCGCCCTGCCGGGCTATCCGCTCCTCGTTTCGTCGCAGGAACTCCTCGGGCGTGTAGTAGCTGAAGATGTCCTCGTAGTTCGGAGTCAGCCCCCGATACCACCCTGCCGCGCCACCGCGTGACACGACGACCATGCGGGACGGGTCGAGATTGCCGTGTGCGCGGGCCCAGTTGAGGAACGGAATCCAGTACAGCAGCTCGAAGCCGGTCTCGGTGAACCAGGGGCCGACGATGATGGGCTCGCTGGCCTTGCCGAGCAACAGGACTTCCTCGCGTACCGCCCGGGCCTCTGGGATGCGCGCGGTCAGCTCCCCTTTGGCCGGGTCGGGTGACTTGCCGACCTTCGGCATCAGCGAGCTGCTCTTCTTCTTTTTTGGCTTGTCGTCCACCAGGCCCAGCCGCACCAGCACCCACTGTTTGGCTTCGCCAGGCCACTTGCCGACACTGCGCCGGGCATCCTTGAACCACTTGCCGCGCAGTTTCCTGAACACGTCCACACTGCCGAAGCGCAGCGCCACCAGGGCGAACCAGGGCAACAGTGCCGCGTGGGCCAATGCGTCCGGCTCCAGGCCGTCGGGCGGCGCAACCGAAGGCTTCTGGCGACCCGCCGCCTCGACCGCATCGGCAAATCTCGGCGTGGCGGCGACCTCCGCTCCATAGGGCCTGACAAAGGCCTCCACAAACCGGCGGCTGCGCGGATCCGGCGCCCACGGAGTCGAGACGGCGTCGGCCAGTTGCGCCGACTGCTCCTCGAGACTGCGTGAGGTGTACAGCAGGCCGTGGTCCGGATCAGTCAGGTAGTGGAAGTGGAGCGTGCCTTCCTGGTTGGAGCCAGACAGCTCCGGCAGCAGGACCGCATAGACCGGACGGCCGGCAATGGCCGCCTCGATGAACGCGCTGGTGTTGACGCCCACCACGGCCTGGCTGAAGTACATCGAGTCGAAGTAGTCGTTCTGCGACTCTTCGTCAATCGGATGCGCACCGTAGAGCACGACGTTGCGATAGCCGCTGAGGTCCACGCCCTGCCAGTCGTCCAGCCGCTGCGGGTGCGGGCGTACCAGAATGGGAATGTCGCGCAGACGCGGGTCGCTCGACGCACGGATGTGCTGTACCCAGCGTTCGATGAAGCGGGGCTCGTTGGCCGTGCCCCGGAAGAGCGAGGAGCACACGTAGAGCAGATAGGGCTGGCCGGCCGGCAGACCGACACGGCTGAGGAACGCGTCTCGCGATCGGGACGGCTGACGGTCGAACCAGCGGTCGAAGCACTGCGCACCCGTGACGGTGATGCGGTCCGATGGAAGCCCGTGCAGCTCTACGGCCTCGCGCTGCTGGGTGTTGTTCCAGACCGTCACCCGGTCTGGTGCCACCCGCAGGATCGACTTGCTCGAGAGATGGTCCCAACTGCCCACACACAGGACGGCCGGCACGCCTGCCGCCTGTGTGCTGAGCAGGTGATCGAGCTGCGGCATGCCAAGCTCGACCAGCGGCGTGATCAGCACGACATCGGCCTGCTGATTCCGGATGAAGGCATCGAGCGCCGGACTGCGTGGGATGCCCCTTTCCAGTCGCCGCAATGTCCGTCCAAGCCAGCGCACACCAGCGCGGGACCGCAGACCTGGAAGCCTGACCAGCAGGCGCAGCAGCCTGGGTGCGCGTTCGCCGGCGCGGTTGCGCAGCACCGGCGTGCCGGCGTAGCGGGGATCCAGAAAACGGAGGTAGTCGAGGCTGAGCTTGAGCTGCCGACCCAGTTCCAGCCAGCCACCCTGCTCGCGCCCTGGTGTCCAGCCAGCGGTGATGTTCGGATACGCCTCGGTCAGCCGCTCCACCAGCCGCTGCCCACCCGTCAGCTCCCACTTGTCCGCAGAGATGTGCACCTGATGACCGCGCCTGGCCAGCTCGACAATGGCCGAGTCGAAGTAGCGGACGTACATGTAGTGGCGGACCAGGAAGAGAATCTTCATCGTCCAGCCCCCGTGCCCGCCAGCTTGGCGGCCGCCTTGCGGGCCCGCTCCTTCTGGCGTTTGGCACTCTGCAGGTAGTCCGGTCCTTCAATCCAGTCGCGACCGAGGTCCGTGTTGTAGAGCCGTCGCAACAGCCGGAGTGCCGCGCGTGACCAGGCACTGGCCACCAGCGGGTCTGGGGCACGCGACACGCGGGGCAGCGACTCGACGGCCTCGGTGAAGATGGGCGTCGAGGCCCGTTCGAGTCCCTGCGGCCGGACGAATGATTCGACGAACCGGCGGCTGCGGTCCGGGTCTGGCAACTCGCCGCGGAGGGCGTCTGCGAGCATGCCGACATGCTCGGGCAGTGTGCGGGCCGCGCGCAGCAGCGCCCGTTCCCCGTCGAGCAGATAGTGGAAGTGGATGGTGCCTTCCTGATTCTCGTAATAGGCGGGCGGGAGCACCGTGAAGATGGGACGACCGGCAATGGCGCCTTCGATGAAGGCGCTGGTGTTCATGCCGGCCACGGCCGTGCTGTAGTGCAACGAATCGAAATAGTCGTCGCGCGCCTCGGTCGCCACCGGATTGGCACCCCAGAACGCCACGCGCGGGAACGGCGCCAGCGTGATGCTCTCCCATTCGGCCAGGCGCTGCGGGTGTGGCCGAATCAGGATGTTCGCCTCGCGCAGCACGGGGTCGGCGCTCTCGCGAATGGCCCGCACCCATTCCAGCACGTAGGCCGCTTCGGAGGGGCTGCCCTTGAACAGCGCGGAGCAGACCCACAGCAGGAAGGGGCGGTCGTCCGGCAGACCGACGCGGGCGCAGAAGGCCTCGCGCGACTTCGAGGGCTGCCGGTCGAACCACTGGTCAAAGCACTGCGCGCCGGTCACGACAATGCGCTCCGTGGGTACGCCGTGGAGCTGCTCTGCCTCCTGCCGCTGCGTGGGGTTCCACACCAGCACGCGGTCCGGCAGGGTGCGGATGAGCGCCTTGCTCGACAGGTGGTCCCACGACCAGACACAGAGCGCTGTCGGCAGCTTGAGCGCCCGGGCGGTATACAGGTAGTCGAGCTCGGGCGAGGCCACCACTCCCAGCAATGGGGTGATCAGCACGGCGTCCGGCGTCCGCTCGCGGATGAAGGTCTTGATCTCGCGACTGATGGGCACGGACTGCTCGATGGCCCAGAGCCAGCGTGCCAGACGCCGACGGAGGAACGGCACGCGCCCGACGCTCCGCCCCAGGGCAATGACGAAGCGCGGCGCCCGTTCACGTGAACGCGCCTCGATGCGCGGCGCTGACGCATAGGCCGGGTCGAGGTAGCGCAGATAGTCCAGCCCCAGTCGGAGGCGCGACGCGAGACGGAACCACTCATCCGTGCGCGCCGGCGCCGGACCGACCGTGATGCCCGGGCACTCGCGACACAACCGCTCAACCATCTCGCGCCCGCCGAAGGCGTCCTTCATGTCGGCGGCGATGTGCACCTGATGGCCGTGCGCGTCGAGCAGGCGCAGCGCCGACTCGAAGTTGCGCAGGTACATCAGGTGCCGCGCGAAGAAGAGAATCTTCACCCGAGCTCCCCGGCCACGTGCCGGTAGGACAGATCGTCATCAACCGGCGGGGCGTCGTCAGGACGCTTCTTCCGGCTGGGCTTCTTCATGGCCTTGGTGTAGTCCGTATCCAGCACGGTGATGTCGCGTAGCCGGTAGTGCCGCCCGAGCACCTCGCGCACGTTGGTGAGCTGGCTGTTGTAGCGAGACCGGTCGCGGTTGAGGCTGTAGAGCTTCGGACAACGGGCGAGGGCGGCCAGTGCGGCATAGGCCTCGACCTGCTCGCCGGTCATCTCCTGGAACGAGGCCACGTTCAGCACCAGGCTGGGCCCGAAACCAGCCATGGCCTCGGCCTGGGTATTGGGCACATAGACCACGTCGGCATCACGCCACGCGGTGGTCGCGTTCTCGTCCGCGCCCCAGAACACCTGCTTCGTGTGCGGCAGCATGGCGCTCAGGTAGACCGACGAGAACAGGAACAGCTCGGGCAGGTCGACAATGACGTAGAGCGCGTGCGGGATGAGGGTCTTGAGCTGGTACGCCAGCCCGCCCCATCCGCCGCCAATCTCCACGATCACCGGCCGCGTCTCGGCCTTGAGCGCATCAAGGAATCCGGCGAGGCGCATTCCCGTGAGGACTTCCTGGAACTTCAGCGTATCGAGATTGTGCAAGCCGCCGTCGATCCGGTAGCCGAACCCGCCCAGCGCCTCTGGCTCCGGCACCACGAGATCACGCCCGCCAAGCGACTCCAGCGCGCGGAATCGCGTCTCGAACAGCTCGCGCTTCGCGTCGTCCTGCACGCGGTAGTCGTAGGCGCGCAACCCCGTGATCCAGAAGGCGTGGTGACGCAGCTTCCGCACGATCAGCGGGGTGGCGTCGGCCATGTAGTCGATGAGGCCGAGTTCCTCCGACCAATAGGCGCTGGGCGAACCGACCTCGCTGGTCGGGCCCGCCTTCATGCGCTGCACGGCCAGCCGGGCACGGTCGTAGGCATCCCACGCGTGCGCCTCGACCGGAGACAGGACGGTGGTCTTCATGCGTGCGTCACCGGAGTTCCCTTCTTCTCGGCCTTGCGGGCCTTCGCCGCTGCCTGTACGGTTCTGGCCACAGGCGCCAGCAGGGTGCGAATCAGGGCGTCCATCGCGCCCTGTGCCGGCGCAGCGGCCGGACGGAGTGCTGCCGCCTTCGTCACCTCGCGCACGAAGATCTCGGCCGCCGGCGTGGACAACCCATGTGGCCGCACAAAGCCTTCGATGAACGCGCGACTGCGCGCGGCATACCCGTCCGGGTCGGCCAGGATGCGCGAGACCTGCGCCAGGTGTTCCGGCAGATCAGCCGCCACATTGAGCAGGCCACCATTCACGTTCTTCAGGTGCTGGAAGTGCAGGGTGCCTTCCTGCTGTCCTTCAAATTCGCGCGCCTGAATCGTGCACACCGGGCGGCCAACGATGCCCGACTCGATCTGGGCGCTGGTGTTCACGCCGACCACGGCGACGCTGTGGTACATCGCGTCGAAGTACTCCTTGCGCGCATCGGTATCAACAGGATTGGCGCCCGCCCGTGGCCAGATCGACACGCGTCCGTACGCGTCGAGGTTCACCTCGCGCCACTGCTCGGCGTTCTGCGGATGCGGCCGGATCAGGATGTTCAGGCCGCGGATGGCATCGTCATCCGACGCGCGCAGCGCCTCGATCCATCGCCGCACGAAGGGCACTTCGTGCGGGGTGATGAACGGAGAGGAGCAGAGGTACAGCAGGATGGGTCGAGCCGGGTCGAAGCCGTGCGTGGCGCAGAAGACCTCGCGCGTCGTTGACGGCTGCATCAC
>JAKFYA010000474.1 GCA_021731095.1 Acidobacteriota bacterium
GCAGCGGTGGCGGAATCACCGGCAGCGGCAGCTTGCCCTGCTTGGTGAAGAAGTAGACGTGGTCCTTGTGGACCTCGGACGCCAGCGGCGCCCCCTTCTCCTTGAAATCCGGGATGAGCACCTTCAGCGCCGAGGGGTCGAGCACCGCCCCGGACATCATGTGGGCGCCGGCCTCGCGCGCTTTCTCCAGCACGGCAATCGAAAGGGGTTCTCCCCCCTTCTCCTTCTGGAGTTGCGCAAGCCTGAGTGCGGCAGACAGCCCGGCCGGGCCACCGCCAACAATCAGTACGTCGACTTCGAGTGTCTCTCGTTCCATAACCCGGATACCACGGAGTGATGACGCCGGAGCGGTAGGCTCCGGCGCCGTCCAACTACTTTTCGAGTTCGGCGATCAGGGCAGGTGCCAGTTCGAACAGGTCGCCCACGATGCCATAATCCGCCACTTCGAAGATGGGCGCTTCGGCGTCCTTGTTGATGGCCACAATCGTGCGCGACCCCTTCATGCCGACGACATGCTGAATGGCTCCTGAAATACCCAGGGCCACATACAGCTTCGGCGCCACAGTCTGGCCAGAGCTGCCAATCTGGCGCTCCATCGGAAGCCAGCCGTTGTCGCAGATCGGACGCGACGCCGCCAGCTCGGCGCCAAACGCCTTGGCGAGCTTCTCGGCCACGCCGATGTGCTCCTGGCCCTTGATACCGCGGCCCACCGAGACAATACGCTCGGCCTGGCTGAGGTCCACCGCCGCCTTGGCTTCCTGGAACGGCGCCTCGGGCTTCTGGCGAATCTTCGACGCGTCGACCGCTACGGCCGTCTTCACCACCGGGGCCGGAGACGCCCCCTTCTGCACGGCGTCCGCACGGTAGGCGCCAATCTGCAGGCTGATGAAGTGCGGGGCCTCGCCCTGCGGCTGCACCTCCGCCACCAGCTTGCCCTGGAACATGGGCCTGGTGAAGGTTGCCGCAGCGCCGCTGCCCTTGACGCTGGTGACATCGGTCAGCAGCGAACGACGCAGCCGTGCCGCCAGCATCGGCGCGAAGTCGCGTGTCTGGTAGGTGTGCGGCAGCACCACGTGCGAGGGTGCCTGCTGCTCAACCACCGCCTGAATGGCCATCACGAAGCCATCAGCCGTGTAAGCCGCCAGCGCCTCGTGCTCAGCCACCAGCACCTCGGCCACGGCCGCGGTCGCCAGCTCACCCGCCACGTCACCCGTTGACCCACCGACCACAAGCACCTTGACGGGCTCGCCACCAGCCAGCAACTGGGCGGCAGCAATCGCCTCGAAGGACGCCCGATTCAGCTTTCCGTCTTTCTGTTCCGCAATTACCAGAATCACAGGACCCTCGCTTCTTCGCGCAGACGGCGCACCAGTTCCTTCGCCGCCTCAGCCGGCGAACCGGCAATCATCTGGGTCTGCTTGCTCTTGGTTGGCAGGGACAGCCCCAGGACCACCTGGGACGGCTGCAGACCGGCTGGCAGCGCCACTTTCCTGATTTCTTTCTTCTTGGCCCCCATGATTCCCTTGAGGGTGGCATAGCGCAGCTGATTGATACCGCTCTGGATGGTCAGCAGCGCCGGGAGGGCCATGCTGACGTGCTGGAACCAGCCGCCCTCCAGTTCGCGCTTCACCCGAAGGGTGCCCCCGTCCACCTGCACTTCCATGATGATGGTCGAGTGCGGAATGTTCAACCGCTCGGCCAGCACCACGCCCAACTGGGCGTGCCCCTGGTCGTCAGACTGCAGCCCGGTCAGCACGAGATCGAACGCTTCCTCCGCCATGGCCGGTGCCAGCGCATCGGCCAGCATCCGGGCATCCGACGCGGCCAGTTCCTCGGCCTCGACGTGCAGGGCGCGGTCGGCGCCGCGGGCAAGCGCCTCACGAATCACCGACGCGACTCGGGCCGGACCGGCCGAGCAGACGACCACTTCGCCGCCATGCTTCTCGCGCAGACGCAACGCCTCTTCCAGCGCATAGGCGTCCGGTTCATTCATCTCGTAGCTGGTGTCCTGATCGCGAACCCAGCGCTTGTCGTCCGTCAGGCGCGGCTGCCACTCACGCGTCGGCACCTGTTTGATACAAACAGCAATTTTCATGATGAGTCAGTTCCGGAGTAATTACCCGTTCACCCTGAGGGACGTCCCTCAGGCGTCGTACTTCCTGAAGAGCAGCGCACCGTTCGTGCCGCCGAACCCGAACGAATTCGACAGTGCATACGTGATGGACGCGGCCCGCTTCACGTGCGGCACGTAGTCCAGATCACACTCGGGATCCGGATTGTCCAGATTGATGGTGGGCGGAATCATCTGGTGAAGGACAGCGAGCGCCGTGATGCCGGCTTCAAGGCCGCCAGACGCGCCGAGCAGGTGGCCCGTCATCGATTTGGTCGACGAGATGGCCACCTTGGTGGCGTGCTCGCCAAAGCACTTCTTGATGGCCATGGTTTCGAGCTTGTCGTTGTACGGGGTGGCCGTGCCGTGCGCGTTGATGTAGTCCACCTGCTCGGGAACGACCCCCGCGTGCTTCAACGCCAGCTTCATCACCCGCTGGGCGCCGTCGCCGTCCTCGGAGGGCGCCGTCATGTGGAACGCGTCAGCCGACATGCCATAGCCCACCAATTCCGCATAGATCGGAGCGCCACGGCGGATCGCATGGCCGAGTTCTTCGAGAATCACGATGCCGGAGCCTTCCCCGAGCACGAACCCGTCGCGTTCCTTGTCGAAGGGACGACTCGCCTTCTCAGGCTCATCGTTCCGCGTCGACAGCGCACGCAGGGCGGCAAAACCGCCGACACCCATGGCGCACACCGCGGCTTCCGAGCCCCCGGCAATCATCACATCCGCGTCGTCACGTCGGATGATTTCGTAGGCATCCCCAATGGCATGCGCGGACGCCGTGCAGGCCGTGCAGGTGGCGGAGTTGGGACCCTTGGCGCCAAAGCGGATCGACACCTGACCAGAGGCCAGGTTGATGATGGCCGAAGGGATGAAGAAGGGCGAGATCTTGCGCGGACCACCTTCGAGCAGAGCCCGATGCTCGCGCTCGATCGTGGTGAAACCGCCAATCCCTGACGCGATGAAGACGCCGACACGATCAGCGATGTCCGGCGTGACGACGAGACGCGCATCATCCACCGCGAATTGCGCTGCCGCAATCGCGTACTGGATGAAGATGTCCATCTTCTTGACTTCTTTTTTCTCGACGAACTGAAGGGGATCGAAATCCTTCACTTCGCCGGCGATTCGCGCAGAAAAGCCGGTAGTGTCAAACTTGGTGATGTGGCCGACACCGCTGGTGCCGGCACACAGCGCGTCCCAGTTCAACTGGGTACCGATCCCCAGCGGTGAAACCAGTCCGACTCCCGTGACTACGACGCGCCTGCTCACCCCGCCTCCGTTCTACTTCTTGGCCTTCGAATGGGACTCGATGTAATCCACAGCTTCCTTGACGCGCGTGATCTTTTCCGCGTCCTCGTCGGGAATCTCGATGCTGAACTCTTCCTCGAACGCCATCACCAGCTCGACCGTGTCGAGCGAGTCCGCGCCGAGGTCGTCCACGAACGAAGCATCCGGGGTGACTTCTTCTTCGTCGACGCCCAGCTGATCCACGATGATGCTCTTGACCTTCTCTGCAACCGCCATCTAGTCCTCCTACATGTACATGCCGCCGTTGACGGCGAGTACGTGTCCAGTAATATACGCTGCCTCATCCGAGGCAAGAAAGCAGACAGCGGCAGCGACATCCGCCGGTGTACCAATCCTGCCGAGCGGAACCTGCGCGGCCCAATAGACCTGCGCCTTCTCCGCGATGGCCTGGGTCATCTCTGTCTCGATGAGACCAGGCGTCACCGCATTGACCGTGATTTTGCGTGACGCCACTTCCCGCGCCATCGCCTTGGTGAAGCCGATGAGACCGGCCTTCGAGGCGGCATAGTTCACCTGCCCCGCATTCCCCATCTCCCCGACCACCGAACTCATGTTGATGATCCGGCCACTCCGCTGCCGCACCATCGTCTTCAGCACCGCCTGGACACACGTGAAGGCTGCCGTGAGATTGGTGTCCAGCACCGCATCCCAGTCATCCCGCTTCATCCGGAGCATCAACTGATCACGCGTAATGCCGGCGTTGTTCACCAGAATATCGACACGCCCGTGCCGCTCGAGGACACCCGCCACCAGCGCGTCGACGGATGCCGGGTCGGTGACATCCACCGTGCCCATTTCCGCAGCATGTCCGGCAGCCAGGATCTCCTGAACCGTGGCAGACGCATTGTCGCCACGCGCCGCAGCCACGACGGTCGCGCCACGCGCCGCCAGCGTCGTGGCCACCACGCGGCCGATGCCCCGTGACGCGCCGGTCACGATGGCGACCTTGCCGGACAAATCAAGCATGCAGTGGCTCCCGGTTCCTCATGCGCGCAGCGCGGCGTCCACCGCAGCCAGGTCATCCGGTTCCCCGAAGTTCACGACCGTGGCTCCTGGATGAATCTTCCTGATCAGCCCGCTGAGCACAGCGCCGGGGCCCACCTCAACATACGTGGTTACGCCTTCGCTGGCAAGCCGCTGGACCACGGACTCCCAGCGCACCGGCGCCGAGACCTGAGCCACCAGTGCGGCAATGCTGGCGGCCCCATCACGCTTGGTCTCGGCGTCGACGTTGGCGACAACCGGAACGCGGGGCGCGTGCACCATCAGGCCGCGCAGTTCCGGCGCCAGGCGGTCCTCGGCCGGCTTCATCAGGGCGCAATGGAACGGGGCGCTGACAGGCAACGGAATGGCGCGACGGGCACCCAGTTCCCGCGCCCGCGCCGAGGCCCGCTCGACCGCAGCCACATGCCCGGCAATGACGACCTGCCCTGCCCCGTTGATGTTCGCAGGACTCACCACCTGCCCCTGTGCCGACTCGTCACAGGCCTGCTGCACCGCCGCGGCATCCAGGCCGAGGATGGCCGCCATGGCGCCCGTTCCCACCGGAACGGCCTCCTGCATGTAGCGGCCCCGGCGCCGTACGATGCGCACCGCATCGGCGAAGTCCAGCGTGCCGGCAGCCACGTGCGCCGAATATTCACCGAGGCTGTGTCCGGCAACGATGTCGGGCTGGAAGCCCCTGCTTGCCAGCACCCGGCAGGCCGCCACACTCATGGTGAGGATGGCCGGCTGGGTGTGTTCCGTCAGGGTGAGCTGGTCGGCAGGCCCCTGCAGAATGATGCGGCTCAGCGGCCCGCCCAGCAGGTCGGGCAGCGCCGCATCGGCCTCGTCGAACACCGCCCGCGCTTCATCGAACGCGTCGATCAGCGCCTGCCCCATGCCAACCTTCTGGGAGCCCTGACCGGGAAATACGAACGCAATCATGACGACGCTCCTAGCCGTTCCATTTCCTGCTCGACGCGCCCGATGAAATCGGTGGTCGCGAAGCGGTGCGTCATGGCAATGCCGTTCCGGACCGCCTTCACGGACGAGCATCCATGCCCAATCACGGCCAACCCGGCCGTGCCCACCAGCGGTGCCCCGCCGAACTCCGAATAGTCGACGCGGCGCCGGAAGCGACGGAAGGCCCGCCGGGACAGCAGGTATCCGACCTGACTGGAAAACGTGCCCTGCAGCTCGTCCCCCAGGAGGGTCTCCACCGTCTCGACCAGCCCTTCGCTGAGCTTCAGCACGATGTTGCCGGTAAAGCCATCGCAGACGATGACATCGGCGACTCCGCTGTAGACATCCCGGGCCTCGACGTTCCCGATGAAGTGAATCGGGGCCCGCCGCAGCAACTGGTGCGCCTCCCGGGTCAATTCGTTCCCCTTCGAGGCCTCTTCACCGATGGACAACAGGCCCACCCGAGGCTCCGACACACCCAGCGCCAGACGCGCGTAGACGCCCCCCATCACTCCGAACTGCAGGAGATGCTGCGGGCGGCATTCGGCGTTGGCCCCGGCATCCAGCAGGACAGCCGGGTTGAGGCGCGTGGGAATGGTCGTGACGATCGCCGGTCGGTCGACTCCGGCAAGCATGCCGAAGGCCGCGTGCGCCGCCATTACCGTGGCACCCGTGCTGCCAGCGCTGAACAGCGCGGCCGCGCGGCCGGACGCCACCAGCTCGGCGGCGACCCGGATGGACGCACCAGGCTTGCGCCGCAGTGTCGCGGCCGGGGCGTCGCCCATAGCCACCACATCCGGCGCATCGACAATGTCGATGCCCAGCGCACGCCAACCCGGATAGGGGTCGAGGGCTGACTGCAGGTCAGCCCCTCGCCCAACCAGGAGCAGTTCGACGTCCAGGAGGCGGGCGGCCTCGACGGCGCCGTCTACGACGACTGCCGGGGCCTCATCGCCGCCCATCGCGTCGATGGCCAGCGTGACCGTGTTATTCCTCGTTGACCGCCCGAACCTGCCGTGCCCTGTAGTAGCCACAGTGGGGGCAGATGCGGTGGGGAGCCTTCGGCTCCTGGCACTGCGGGCAGGTGTTCGTGGCCGCAGGGGTCAGCGTGTCGTGGGTCCGCCGCTTGGCGGTACGGGTCTTTGAGTGTCGGCGTTTGGGATTAGGCATGATCTCGTCGGTCCCTGAGTGTCTTGAGCGGCGCCAGCCTCGGGTCTTCCCAGGCGGCCGTACACGCACAACTGGACAAGTTATGGTTTGTGCCGCACTGCGCACACAGCCCCTTGCACCCGTCGGTGCAGAGTGGCTTCATGGGCAGCGCGAGGTAGAACTGCTCACGCACCAGCTCGCCAAGGTCGATCGCGTCTTCCTTGTAGAAGCTGGCGTCGAGGTCATCCGCACCGACCTCGTGCTCGGCCCCTTCGGCAGCCACCTCGGTCTGCGGCAGATACCGCTGATCGAACGTGGACGCCACGGGAAAACGGTACGGTTCCAGGCAACGGCTGCAGGCAAGCTCCAGTTCGCCTGCCACCGTGCCGGTCAACCGGAACACGTTCTTGTCCTTCTGGACATCAAAACTCAACCGCGCCGGCAGGAGCACGCGATATGCCGCATCCTCGCCTGCCAGGTCCGCCGCGGGAATCTCCCGCTCAAAATGTTCGTCCGCCCTGCGGAGATGACTGAGGTCGAGCAGCATGAGTCTGGCCCCTCTTGCCACGCTCTGTGGCTGGAGGACCGTTCATTATAGCCCGAAAAGTGGCTTAGACACCCTACCTGTAGGGGGCGACCGGCCCGGCCCACGGTTTCGGAATGAACAACTGCTCGTACAGGCTGACCGCGAAGCGGTCGGTCATCCCCGCCAGGAAGTCCTTGGTGGCGATGTCCAGGCCATCCCGATCCACCGCCCCCGGATCGAGAAATTCGCCAGGACGCCCCTGCACTTTCTCCCACAATCCACCGAGAATGCCCGCGGCCTTGCTGAATTCCGCAGTCGCAGCCTCCTTCTCGTACACCGCCTCGAACAGGAAGGCTCGCAGGGACAGCATGGCCTCGAGCACCGGCTCGCTCATGCGAATCTCGGTCATCCCCCCAG
>JAKFYA010000333.1 GCA_021731095.1 Acidobacteriota bacterium
CGATGGCGTAGCGCACCATGTTGCTCTCGGTGGCGCACGCGCCGCCGAGCGTATCGTGCCGGCCACAGGTGTCGGCCACAATCGACAGCAGCACGTCACCTTTGGCCGACATCAGTCGGCTGCCGGTGGTCAGGTAGATGTTGCCCTGCGTCCTGATGGTGTCCTGGGCGGAGTAGCGATTCTCGTAGTCGTGGGCGTCGTAGAAGAACGTGTCCGCCGCCTGATTCCCTTCGGCATCCACGATGCGGAGGCACTGCCCCTGGCGCACTTCGTGGATCCACGGCTCTCCGGCCGGCACCACCACGTCGTAGATGGCCGTGGCCTCGGTTCTGGCGCTTTCGGTGAGGTGAGCTGGGGCCATCACAGGAAGTACCTCTCTGTCAGGATGAAGCCCCGACCATTTTCCGGGCACGACACGCGACACAGGTCGTCTGCTGCGGGTGGTGGCACGCGCTGCACCGTGACGGTGACGGGCCGAGGCACATACGCCGGCGCAGGGTCGAGCGGGTGCGGGCAGGTGTTGAGGATCACCAGCACGTTCATCTCGGCCCTGAGCTCCACCGACGCCCCTGGCTTCGAGTGGCCGGAGACAAAGCCCAGGTTGCCCAGGTCATCCACAACAACTTTGCTGAAGAAGTTGATGGGCGCCCCGAGATCCCGCAGGCTCAGGCCATACTTCGCCAGCTCGACGGCGAAGCCGTCAAAGGCATTCGCGAAGCGCCCGTTCCTGTGCACCTGGTAGCTGGACTGGCCATACCGGGCTTCGACCAGCGCGGCATTCGAGCAGCCGCTCAGCGGATCGTGCCAGCCAAGCGTGTCGTGGGTCACCGAGCAGAGCACCCGACCCATGTCCGAATACAGCACATGCCCGGCGGTCAGGCGCGCCGTGTGCTGCGCCTTGAGCGTGTCGGGCATGTTGTACCGCTCGGTCGGATTCTCCCAGTTATAGAAGAGGGCGCCCACGTTGGCGCCCCCTTCGATGTCGGTGATGCGAAGCGACGTGCCCCGTTTGAGGACGTGCGACCATGTCGCCCCCTCCCGGACCAGATCCTCGAAGAGGGGGACGGCCTCCCGGGCAGCCCCCGTCGGAATGTCGGCTGGAATGTGCATGGCTGCCTTCTAGGGTAGCTTCGGATCGATCCGCCAGACGTTCTCCTGACGAATATTTGAAAGCCAGATGGAACCGTGGCCAATGCGAACGGAGTCGCCACCAGGCCCGAACCACTGCTTCACGACCTTGTTGCTGTCCGGGTCGATCTGCATCAGCGGAATTTCGAACAGCGTCACCCACACCGAACCTTCACCCCAGGCGATTTCGCCGCCTGTTCCGGGTGCACCGGTCTCGATGTTGGCCACCAGCTTCTTCGCCTTGACGTCGACTCGCGACACGCTGCCATCGCCCTGGTTGAGCGTCCAGATCGCCCCGCCACCGGCCGTCGTGAAGCGCGGCCGGGGCCCAACGGCAATCCGGTCGGTGATGAGGTTGGTCTTGGGATCGACCCGGAGCACCTGACTCTGCTCGGTGCTGACCACCCAGATGGCCCCGTCTTCGCCAAGCACGCAGACAAACGACCCTGGCGCCACCCCGATGTCCGCCACGACGCGGTTGGTCTCCGGGTCGATGCGCGACAGCACGCCCTTCGCGTCGCTGAGCATCCAGACGCTGTCTCCATTGGCCGTGATCCCGCCTTCGCTGTTGGCGGGGCCGACCGCGAGGGTGGCCGTCACCTTGTTCGTGGCCAGGTCCACGCGCGACAGGGTCTGGTCGCCACAGTTTGGCACCCAGAGGCTGCCGAACGCCGCCACAAGACCGGAACACGGCTTCTTGCCCACTTCAACGGTGGCCACCACCTTGTTCGTCGCGGCATCAAGCCTGGTCACGGTGTTCTTCGACCCGCTCGTGACCCAGATGCCGTCCTTGGTCACCGCCTGCCAGTCGGGGTTGCCGGCCACCGGGAACGCGGCCAGCGCCTTGATGGCAGACATGTCGCGCTTGACGCCTGGTGTCGAGACACCCGGGCGCGGAGGACGCGGAGGGCGGGGCGCCTCACCAGCCGGAGCGGCAGACCCGGCAGCCGGGGCGGCTGGCGCCGGCGCAGCCGGAGCCGTCTGCTGTGCCGCAGCCACGCTGCCAGTCAGCAGCAGGGACAGTCCAATACCCAGGGAATAACGCTTCATCATCAGACTCCTTCCTGCAGGGCTTCGTTCAACACGAAGTGACGGTTCTCTTCAGTCTTCCAGGTCATCTGGCACGTGACATAGAACGCCACACCGCTGAGCAGCGGCGGAATCAGCGTGTCCAGTCCTGCCCACGCGGCCGGCGTCACGAAGTGGGCAATCAGGCGGGCGGTGGTGCCCACCAGAATGGACGCGATTGCCCCGGACTGGTTGGCCTTTGGCCAGTAGACACCAGCGAAGAGCGGCACCACGCATCCTGCCAGCACGATGTCGAACGCGACAATCAGCAGGATGCCAGGCTCGGGCCGCAGCCAGGCCACCAGCCCGGCCGCTGCAGCGGTGGGCAACGCCATCAGGCGAGCCAGCTTCAACAGGTCCGAATCCGTCCGCGGCACCGACGGGCTCCAGCGCTCCACCACGTTCTTGGCCAGCACCACGGAAATCACGAGGATGGCGCCGTTGGCCGTGGACATCGACGCACCCAGCACGCCCACGAACACCAGCACGCCAATCCAGTACGGGAGGATGTTCACCGCCATTTCCGGCAACACCATCCGGGGGTCTGCCACATGGGTCACCATCGAAATGCCGGCCAGGCCAATCACGGCTACACAGGATCCGATGACCAGCGTCATCGTGGCGCTGTAGTAACACCCGCGCCGTGCCGTGCGGCCGCTCTTGGCCGCGAACACGCGCTCCATGAAGTCGAGCGCCATTGCGTTGCCAAAGACCAGGGCGATCATCCCGGCCCAGTTGGAGAGCGCACCACTCTCGCGACTGACCAGGGTGCTGAGGTCCACGGCTGAGACCGGCACGGCCGCCACCAGCGCATCAAAGCCATTGGTCGCAATCAGCCACACGGCGGCCGACACAAAGCCGATCAGGGCCAGGTAGATCTGGAAGAAGTCGGTCCACACGGCCGAGTAGAGACCTCCGGCAATGGTGTAGGTGACGATGACAATCGTCGCCACGATCAGCGCCGGCACGTAGTTCACGCCACTCACCACGGACAGCACCCAGCCCACGGCACTCAGGTTGCCAGCGATGAGCACCGTGAAAGACACGATGGTGAGCAGCGAGACGATGAGTTCCGTCGGCTTGCCGTAGCGACGAAAGAAGAACTCCGGCAGGGTCAGCAGGTTCATCCGGTTCAGGGGTGACGCCAGGAGCTTCCCGACCAGCAGGAGGCTGAGCGCCAGTCCCACCGAGATCATCAGCCCGGCCCAGACGCTGCTGACGTGAGCCACAGACACGGCCCCCAGGGTGGAGTTGCCATCCACCGCCTGGGCCATCAGCGTGGTGCCCACCACGATGAACGGAAGCGACTTGTCGCAGACCGCAAAGCGTGCGCCCGAGCCGCGAACCTTCGTGTAGGTATAGAGACCAATAGCCAACGAGATCGCCATGAAGATGGCGACCGGCCAGAACATCACTGTCATTGCACGCCTCCTGGGAGGGAACGGATGAATGCGCGAACTCGACCTGGGATACGGGGACGGCGGCCCTTGACGGGCCGCCCATCACTGTCGAGGAACGCGAGGCGAGAGGATGACGTCGCGGAGTACTACCCTCGACAGCTTGCCGTTCAGGCGCGTGAGCGCTTCATCCAGTTCGAGCAGCGTGCCCCGTGACAGTTCGAGGGTGTGCTCGTCCGGCTGATACACCGTGCCGCGGGGATAGTCCACAAACGGGGTGCTGGTCTGCTCGATGTGGGTGCCCAGGATGTTGGCCACGGGCTTGTCCTTCGTGAACTCCACCAGACGGCGGTGGCTGGCCACGAACGCCGGGAACTCGGCGTCCCCGACATACAGGCGGCCGGGATAGAAGCTGTCACCTGTCAACAGGACGCCGGTCTGCCTGTCGTAGAGCGCAATGCCGGCCACGTCATGACCCGGAATCGGGATCAGGTCGATGACCCGGTTGCCGAGGTCGACAGAGCCGAGGTCCGTTGGCCAGTTCTTGACACCGAACGCCTGCTGGATCGCGTCCACTTTGGCAGCCACGAACTGCACATTCGGCTTGCCGATGAACCCGGGATCGCCCGCGACGTGATCGCCGTGCGAGTGGGAGTGCACGACGATAAGCGGCACCGGACCGGTCTTGTTGTTCCGCTTTGCCCACTCGGCCATCAGCGACTGCACGATCGTGGCCGAGTCCACCATGCCGGCGCCCGTGTCTTCGAGCAACGCCTTGTCGCGACCGAAGATCAGATAGAGGAAGGGCTTCTCATAGTGGATGCACCCGGACTGCCGCAGGATGAAGAAGTTCGGGTTGTACTCGTGCACCTGCCACGCGGGCACCTCCATGCACTTCGGGCCAGCGGTCGTCCAGGTCTTTGGCAAGACACCCGGTTCCACAAACGCGCTCGCCGGCTGCGGCGGGATGGCGGCCGGGGCCGGAGCCTGGGCCGTCAGCGCGACGGAGCTGAGCAGCAACCATGCACACGCCATTCTGGTTCGCACAGCATCACCTCTTGATGTCATTGGCGGCCACCAGCGCCGGTCTGGCGGCTGGCAGCGCATTCCACTCGGTCATCGACATGTCCCGTCCGGGATACGCCACCTTGGCAAAGGGCCACTTCGCCTTCACCCAGTCGCGGACCGCCTTCTCGAGCACAGGCTCAAGCTTTGCGGCTGCGCCCTGCTTGGTCACCCACAGCCGGACGGTCGCGTCATAGCCAGCCTTCGTGCTGGGATTGATGTAGACGCATGCCACCTCTGTCCGCTTGTCTGGCGTGAGCAGCCCGTAGGCAAACGCGGTGTGGTGCTGGAATTCCCACTGGTGCCGCTTCAGCTCACCGTGGTCCTCGATGAGCGTGCTGTTCATCGGTCCCGTGCGGTCGACCTTGTCGACCAGGGCCTGGTAGTCGGGGCCGAGAATGCCCGGCTCGAGGATGTTCCAGACGTAGGCCATCACCGTGGGCGGTCCAGGCACCGCAAACGTCGTGGGCACGAAGCGCGCCTTCCCGGTGGCGTATTCGACAGGGGTGGTCGGCGAGGCCGTCACCAGATCCATCGAGCACTTCCCGGAAGCACACACGGCATAGTGAATCCAACGGGGAGCGTCGCCCGTGAAGCTGGCCACGTAGTCCTCGCCCTGTTTCGCGAACGGCACCTCCGAGGTCTTGCCGTTGAGCGTCGCCTTCAGGACAAAGCTGGCCGAGCCTGATGCCCCCATGGGACGCATTCGGAACTTCGTCGCCTGTCCGGGAATCCAGACATTGACCTCTTCCAGCAGCACGTCAGCCGTGCCGTCTCCCGTGACATCCACAGGACGGGCCTGCGCGGTCCACGAGGTCGGAATCAGACCCGTGATCTTGTTCGCCTGGAAGCGCCACACGTTCGACCACCGCCCGTTCGAGAGCCAGATGGAGCCGTGCAGCACGCGGATGGCATCGCCACCCGGACCGGCGAACTGGTGCGTGACGCGTTCGGCCGCGACATCGATGCGGCTGAGCGGAATGTCGCGCATGGTCACCCAGACCGCCCCTTCACCGGCGGCAATGTCACCACCTGTGCCGGGCACACCCACCGGAATGTTGGCCACGGTCCGCATGGTGACCGGGTCGATCTTGCTCACCGTGCCCGTGCCCTGATTGAGGGTCCAGACGTATCCCTCGCCCACGGCCATGAAACGGGGCGCCTTGTCGACGGGAATCTCGGCAATCACCGCGTTGGTCGCCGGGTGGATGACGGAGACGACGCTCTTGTCCGTGCTCGACACCCACACGCGACCATAGCCGAAGACCGCCGTGTAGGAACCGGACGGCACCGGGATCACGGCCGCGATGCCGTTGGTCGCCGGGTCGACGCGGGTCACTTCGCCCTTCGGATCGCTTGGCATCCAGATGGCGCCGGCGCCATAGGCGATGCCACCTTCGTTGTTCGCCGGACCGACCGGCACTTTCGCGACCACCATGTTGGTGCGCGTGTCGATGCGGTAGATCACCTTCTCGGCGCAGCTCGGCGCCCACAGCGTGCCCTCGGCGATCACCAGACCGGAACAGGGCGTCTTCACCGGGACGACCGCCACGGTCTGGTTCGAATCCGGATCCATCCGGCTGACCAGATCCTGGGCTCGGCTGTTCGTCCAGACCTGGTTCTCGCCCATGGCGAGCCAGTCCGGCCCACCAATGATCGGGTACTCGGCGTCCGGAATGATGCGCGCCATCGGATGCTGGACCGCCGGGATACCCGGCTTCGGCACCGGCGGCGGCGCGGGCGACGGTGTCTGGGCAGACACCGTCGTCAGGAGCGTGGTCAGACAGAGGAGCGGGGCAAGACGTCTGGTCATGGGCCTCGTCCTAGGCCAGGATGTCGTGAATCACCTGCCCGGCCGTGTCGGTCAGCCGGAAATCGCGGCTGCTGTAGCGGTAGGTCAGCTTCGTGTGATCAATGCCGAGGAGGTAGAGGATCGTCGCGTGCAGGTCGTGCACGTGCACCTTGTTCTCGACCGCCTTGAACCCGAAGTCGTCCGTCTGGCCATAGGTCATGCCGCCCTTCACGCCAGCACCGGCCAGCCAGATGGAGAAGCCGGTGACGTTGTGGTCGCGACCGTTGACCACACCGCCCAGGGTTTCATTGGCGGTCTGAATGGCAGGCGTGCGCCCGAACTCGGTGCCGCAGACTACCAGCGTGTCCTCGAACAGGCCGCGCTGCTTGAGGTCCTTGATGAGGGCCGCGTAGGCCTGATCGGAGTCCTTGGCCAGCTTGCGGTAGCTCATGATGTCGTTGTGCGCGTCCCACGGGTCGCCCTTCCCGTAGTAGGTCTGCACCATGCGCACGCCCTTCTCCGCGAGCCGGGCCGCCATCAGACAGCCCAGCGCCGTGTTGCCGGGACCATACATGTCGAGCGTCGCCTTGCTCTCCTTGCTGACGTCGAACACGTCCGGCGCCTCGGTCTGCATCCGGTAGGCGGTCTCCATCGTCTTGATGGACGCATCGAGGTCCGAGTCTTCGTCCTTGATGCGCTGCATGTGCAGCGAATTGAGGTGCTTGAGGAAACCGATGTCGCGAAGCTGGGCTTCGTCGGCGGCAGCCCGGACGACGTTCGGGATCACCCGCTCGGCCTGGAACTTCTCGTCCTCGACCCACTTGTTGTGCACCAGCGTGCCCTGATGCACAGCCGGCAGGAAGGCCGAGCTCCAGAGCGGGCTGCCGATGGTCAGCGGCTCGGTCGGCGTCAGCACGACGTAGCCGGGCAGGTTCTGGTTCATCGTGCCGAGCCCGTAGGTAATCCACGACCCCATCGAGGGGCGTCCGAGGAAG